>PAON01000041.1:0-19822 GCA_002708495.1 Dehalococcoidia bacterium
CCAGGGAACACCTGTCAATTCCTGCAACATCGCGATAGGAACTAAAAAAGCTGATGGAAGGTGGGTCGAAGGAACAAACACAGGGGTATTCAAAGGCGAGGCGTGTATCTGGCCAGCTCTAATTATGTTATCTGCCTCGTCATACCAAAGGCCGGCGGGCAATTCACTTATGTTATAAACACGCAGGACAAACCCCAAAATCACTACGCCTATTATTAAAAAGGTCACGAGAACAGGGATGGTTAATCTGGAATTTATGAGGGGTTTAGAAGCCGATACCGTTAACCCTCTAAACAAGAAAGGTACGACCAATATAGCCAACATCGAAAACATATAGGATGCCCAGGCAGCCCCATGGGCTGCCCTGTCAAATAACATGAACCCAGATATCGATAAAATAGCTGAGACGACAACTAAAAACCATCCAGCCGCTTTCTCGGTTAATCTCAACCACAGAATTTTTGAGGATTCGCTGCCTAAACTAACACCGGTAGTTCGAGGGCAATTATCTCTTCTTCTAAGGGGAAGTGAATATTTATTGGCGCTAATTAGAATAGCTATAATCCCAACAAAGAAGGTTGGGAGTGATATCAAATAAAGCCCATAATCCCAAAGCTTAACGCTGACAAAGATAAAAGCGAGACCACTCAGTATCGACAAAAGACGAACATTGATCTCGTTTAATCTCCCGAGGTGATGCATACCTTTATATCACGGAGTTACTAAGGATCCGTTTTGGAATATAGTATTAATCACAGACTCATCTATTCCGAACTCTCTGAGAATTTCAATGCTATGTTCCCCTAAAAGAGGGGTAGGTTTTACCTGCGGTATAGGCAAATCTGGGAATTGAATGAGATTATAAGAAAAAGCATACTCACTACCATCATCAAGCACACTTTTTGATATCATATCGTTTCGAATCGCCTGCTCATCCTTAAAAAATTCCACTTCGTAGGCAGTTATTGATTCCGCACATGGTATACCGTTGGAAAGCATCAGTTCTAGCCAGTATCTAGAGCTATGAAGCTTTATTGCCTCTTCGACCTGAAAACCTAATCCTGAGTGTTCATGTCGAGGACTATTCCGATCACGATTTGTTAATCCCACTACATCAAGTAAGGCATCCCCTGATACTGGATCCTCGGCACTCACATAAATCCAACCATCACTAGTTTGATATAACCTGTGAAAATCACTAAGCCCATTCTGGGATTTATCAGATATTCTTCTTTGTATTTTATCTTTATACCGTGAAAAATCACCCTCCAAAAGTAAGCACCCAGCATTAAGTAAATTAGTGTTAACTACTTGACCAATCCCATTCTTTTCTTTTGCATAAAGGGCCATTACTGCCCCCAGGGCACCCATACACCCGGCGGTATAATCAGTCGGGGCGACAGGTGCGAGAAAAGATGGAGGATTACCTTCTCCACCTTGTGCAACTTGGAGACCCATCCAAGCCTGGGCCAAAGGATCAACCCCGGGCCTCTTCGCAAAAGGGCCATCCCAACCAAATGCAGTCACGTGGACTTCTATCATTTTGGGATTGAATTTTCTTAAGGTCTCGGTATCCAAACCCATCCTGCCGGTGGCACCAGGCCTTAGGTTAGCAACCATGACGTCGCATGACCCGACAATATTCTGAAGGGCCTCCTGGGCGACTTCATTTTTGGCATCAATAGATATTGATCTTTTGTTTGCATTTAAAGCATGAAAATATCTTCCACTAGAGGGTCGTGAGATATCTCCGTAGGGAGGTTCTATCTTAAGTACATCAGCTCCTAAATCAGCAAGTAGACGCCCCATTGTTGGGCCAGCTATCACGTTAGTGATGTCAGCCACTTTAATTCCATTTAAAGGTAGTTTGCTAAAAGAATCGTTCTCAAGATCGTTTCCAATCTGTAGGGACTTTTTTAGGATAGCCTCACTACTAGAATTCAACACACGGGGGCCCTTGATCGAACCTGGTGTATTAGAAAATTTTATGGGCAACCCATATTGAATCATTGGGCCATAAATTGGATCAATTAATTCCTGAACCATTTGGTTATGTACGACTTGTTGATTTTCAATCGCCGCATCTGCGGTGGCGGCGTGAGCAAATGGGACATCTACTGATTCAAATAATTCTGCCCATTCACGAGATGGCCTTGTTTTCATAACATTTTTCACTATGTCAAAAAGCTCGGCCCTTGCTTCTTCATCCACGGGGTTCCGCCCATCTCCATATCTAGGATTAGTCATAATCTCGGGTATACCCATAACAGTGGCGGCAATATCTACGAACCCCGCGTGAATGCAACCCAGCTGAATCCACGCTGCATCTTGGCATTCATAAACACTATAAAATGGCCCACCTCCAACGGGAGTAACCTTGACAGGTCGTGGCCGAACTCTATCCCCGATAGCTTTCGGCATATACAAAAGACCAGCAGCCATCAATGATGTATTTATCTTCAGGCCAGCCCCACTCTTGAGGCGGTAAAGTAGACCACTGGTCAGTCCCAAAGCTGCCAAAAGACCGGCTCCTACGTCTATGACAGGATGCGCGACATGAGTTGAACCTTCCTCAAACCCTGGCATGCTATCCAAAATACCTGTTCTAGCCTTGATTAAATCAGATATAGGTGAATGATTTTTTAGAAATCCTTTTTGACCATAAGGGGTGATCGAACAATGTAATAATCTAGGATTTATTTTTCTCAAAGTTTGAAACCCAATCTTTTTTTGCAATGGATCTGAGAGGGGTAAATCCTCAATTAAGACATCACACTTCTGAACAAGTTTCTCAAACAATGCATACTGCGTATTTAGATCCAAACTGTGGAGTTCTTTTCCCCTGTCTAAAGTGGCAAATTCCGGATCGACTCTGTTGATATTTTGCTTTGCAGGCACCCTTAAAACTCTAGCTCCATTATCACTCAAAAACATTGAGCAAATAGATCCGGCCTTGCCAGATGTGGTGTCAATAACATTAATTCCGTCGAATACTTCCATAATTTACTAAATTTCTCCGCAATTAAGAGGTGTTTGGCAAACATTTTAAACAAAAAAACCCTGGGTTGGATCGAAATCTAACCCAGGGGTCCTTTAAAGTTCAGACCTTATAAAGTCTAGGCAACAGGTGCTGCTAACTTTTCCTTAATAATCGCCCTCAGTTCTTTTACTCTCGGTAAATTCGGAAACACACCATCTTCCTCAGCCTTATCAAATATCTTCTCTCCATCAGCAAATACCTGATAGATCCCACCCGTTCCTGGTGTGATTCTTATAGCAATATCTTTCCCTGCTTCAGCGAAAAACTCGTTGGCCATCCAGGCCGCCATTCCGTGATGCGCTCAAGGCACGCAGTAGATTATTTCTACCTCAAATTTTCCTTCACCTGCCATGTTATTCTCCTTCTAAACCTCGCGGTGTTTCATTANCTAACNGTGCCTAAATTATCACAAATTCAANCNATGGGTCAACAAGGTTTGTAACAGCGGAATNNNCAACAAAAGTTAAAATTCCATATCCATNCCCATGTCAACTACCTCTCCCTTCCCTGTTTTTGANGAATCTAATGCANTNTTAAACTCTAAATATAACTCATACTCACTTTGNTTATCCAAGTTTTTCATGTTCATTAGATTATCCTTGAATTTTTCCACCAAGTTATGTTCTGTCCTCCCTTCAGGCATGTCGAAGAAGTCTCGATCAAATACCGGNACTTTTCCGCTTCTAAAATANCCTTTATTTTCGAGTTCATACGATTCAAGGTCATCCGTTCCTTTTCCNAACACTTCCCCCGTTTCTACATAATGTTCCATCACGGGTTGCATCCCATATTTTTGAATTGGACAAACTTTCATACATATTCCACAACCTGAATANCGAGCCATTACCGGGCGACAACGNTTAGCAATTAATTTATTNTTNTCGACTCCCCGAAACCAAACCCTTTGTGNTTGAATTGCNTTGCCTGGACATCGCATAAAGCAAACTTGGCAAAGTTCNCAAAATTTATACATGCCGTAATCAATTGGTGAATCATAGTCAAGGTGTGCATCAGTAATTATCAACTGTAACCTGGCACGAGATCCAAAGTGTGGAGAAAGCANCTGNCCGTTTACCCCCAACTGACCCAANCCNGCCTCTACNAACATNGGNATCATGGGNCCAAAATGCCATGCAGGCCCAGATATTTGTGCGCTGAAACCTANTTCATTNATNAAATNTGCCAGTTTTAAAGAGAGGTCAGCTTGNGTTAAATAAGCATCACCTTGTGCAATCTCTGAGGAGTAGGAAGGTATATTTTGAGTTTCAATATATTCTTGCTCATATGCTAAACATATAACATTAGGAAGATCATTNCGAACATAGCNCTTCCTGCTCTGATAAATATATCTTCGGTCAAACTTAGTAAACCCTACCTCNCTATATCCGAGTTCTTTTGCCTTATTACGGATTAGCTCAGTGGAGTTTTCTGTCTGTGAGGAAACATTAGGAACACNCTCTCCTGATCTCTTGATTTTATCTATCCACGGGATAATTTTCTTCTGATAGTTTTTGTAAAGCTTTTCAGTTTCGGGGGTATGTTCCGCTCTCTCTTTTTGGGCCCACACAGCCGAAGCACTTTGCTCTATTGAAAAACTCTCTAAAGGAAATTCTCTACTGTAATAAGACACCTCAGTATCTCTCTGCGGCACTCCGTCTACTTTAAGGAGATCTGCTGCAATAGGAATTTCAATGTCAGGATCCCCAAATTTGAGGCCTGCTCGCCTTATGATTTTACCTACCTTTCGTTTTGCCAAACCGTAAAACCTCAACTGTGAATATGCCTAATGATGATATGAGAAATATTATAAAACAAGTTTCCTTTCCCACATTCTATGTTGTGGTCAAAATACAAATGGGATTATCCTAATATGAATACAAAAACGGGGTGAAGCTTGACTCAAGGCCTAAAGATAGACAAAGTTGGGATATACGGGGACAAAATTCTAATAAGATGGACAGACGGTCACGAAAGTACATATGGTGCGAAAGAAATTAGAATCAGCTGCCAGTGTGCAGAATGTGTTGAAGAGTGGAGTAAAAGGCAACTNCTAGACCCAGCCACCATACCTTCNGATCTGATAGCAGAGGACCATTTAATGATCGGTCATTATGCGATCCAGTTTTTGTGGAGTGACGCACACTACACTGGCATTTTNCCTTTTGATACTTTGAGAAAAATGTGCCCTTGTAGTGTCTGCACCTAATGCACCCTTCGATAGAAGGCCACATCAGATGATTCCTTCAAGCGACGCAACATCTCCTGATCAAAAAAAGAGCGGGTTATGAATAACCCGCTCTTTTTTTGCAAGCCTTTAGGCTGGCTTGAATTTAGGAAGGGCTAATTCGTCTGTTATGTCTTCAAACACAACTTCCAAAGCCATGCCAATTTGTAAATTCTCTGGCGTGGGATCTTCGATGACAATATTAGTGGCCATCTTGGGTCCCTCTTCCAATTCAACTACTGCCGTCACAAAAGGAACATCGTCAACAAACCCTGGGTGAGGGGCCCTTTGAACTATTCCGTAAGTAAACAAAGTAGCTTTACCTGAAGCTTGTATCCAGTCNGTATCCTTCGAGAAGCAGCAAGGNGAAATATCTCGCGGATAGAAATAGGCATTCCCGCAAGACTTACAGTTCCTCAACCATAATTCACCTTGTTTTGCCTTTTGCCAATAAACATCCGATTCCCCTTGAGGGACCGGTAATGGTTTGTTATAAGCCATGTNTATACTCCTTAGATTAATCTACTGCCAGAACAGTAGTGCCGGTGGAAGACAGTGACCCTCCGGTTCCGTTGATCAGACACAATTTTGGATCGTCCAACTGTCTATCACCGCACTCCCCTCTTAGCTGCCTAACTGCTTCCAAAACTAAGAACATTCCATACATTCCGGAGTGGGTNTAGGATAGCCCGCCTCCCGATGTGTTCATAGCAAAATCCCCNCCTGGGGCTGTTCTTTGATTAGCCACAAAATCAGGCGCCTCTCCAGGTCCGCAAAACCCAAGGCTTTCCAAAGTAGCTAGTACAGTATAAGTAAAAGAGTCNTAAATCATCGCGAGGTCAATATCATCGTGGGTAACACCCGATCTTTCTAATGCTAGTGGTCCAGTGTTTTTTGCCACCGTACGTGTGAGATCCGGCATCTGGCTGATCAGATTGTGGTCGTGCGACTCTGCTGCGCCTAAAACCCATACAGGTTTTTTCTTGGCGTCTCGAGCCCTCTCTGCTGATGTGATCACGTATGCCCCTCCAGCATCCGTCACTAAACAGCAATCCAAAAGATGGAATGGCCATGATATCCATCGTGAATTATGGTAATCATCAAAAGACATATCATCTTTCATATAGGCTTTTGGGTTTAGCTGGGCCCACTTACGGGTAGCTACTGCAACCTCTGCCATGGCCTGACGAGTTTTATCTTCCCCGTACTCATGCATATATCTCCTAGCTGCCATAGCGTAATTAATGGGNGCCCCAAGAAATCCGTATGGTGATTCAAACTGTGAACCAGGGTCAGCAGCGTCACCGCCTGGCCGGCTCCTTCTACTTCGCCCTGCCTCACCGTGGGTAACGAGTGCCACATCGCAATATCCAGCGTTAATGGCAGCCATAGCATGAGCGATATGAATTATAAAGGACGAGCCTCCGACAGCNGTGGTATCTGTAAAACTCGGTTCAATACCCAAGTATTCAGCCAAATTCAACGTAGATGTACCCGCAGTAAAAAGCCCATTCACATCTTTCATAGACATGCCTGCGTCTTCCAAAGCGTTATAGGCTGCCTCAGCATGGTGAGTTAGATTCGATTTATCGGGAACTTTCCCAATCTCATCGGACTCATCCACTCCGACTATAGCAACCGTCTTTCTTAAATCGGTCATTAATTTCGTACCTCCGTATTTAGATACAATTTAGCGAACGGTACTTAGCAATCAAATAGCTGATTTGCAAAGTCCACGGGGAAGAATACATGTAATTCCCTATATACACAAACTCACCGAAAACAGATTTACCAATTAGTGAAAGACCCGTCATTTCTCCTGAGCTGTGGAGGCCAACCTGTAGGGTCCACTATACGATCCAAAGCTAATTCTTCATTGAAATCCACGCCCATACCTGGTTCATCAGGGCACCAGGCGTAACCGTCTTCCCATTCAATTTGTTTCGGAAATAAATCAGTCGCATAAGAGCCAGGTCTTCTAGGCATTTCTTGTACACCTACGTTGGTTGAGGCCATGCATAAAGCAACACAAGCCGCTGCACTCACAGGCCCCAAAGGATTATGTGGCACAATATCAATGTAGTGTGTTTCAGCCCAGTGAGTTATCTTGAGAGCTTCAGTAATACCCCCGACGATGCATAAATCTATTCGAGCATAATTAATCAACTCTTCCTCAATCACTTCCCTAAATGGCCATTTAGTGGCCCATTGCTCCCCTGCCGCGATTGGTAAAGATGTATGTCTTGCCAAAGTCCGATAACTAGAAGGGTTTTCTGACCTCAATGGGTCTTCTATGAAAAATGGCCTATAAGGCTCCACCCCTTTGCAAAATGCAACTGCATGGGCTGTATCCAATCTAGTGTGGACGTCAAAACATATCTGTATGTCGGGGCCAACAGCTTCCCTTATTGTAGCGATTTGTTGTTCAGCTATGCGTATCGACTCAACCGGTTCCAAAGTATTTAAATTGTCTACATAAACAGCTGACGGGCCGGTCTCAGGTTGATGCCAACGTACAAATTTCCACCCAGCATCAATATGCCTTTTGCAGTTTTCCAACAACTCTGACATTGTGTCGCCCTGAGTATGAGGGTAGCAGACCACTTTATCCCTCACAGGGCCTCCGAGCAGTTTGTACAATGGCATACCAAGAGCCTTAGCCTTAATATCCCATAAACCAATATCAATCGCACTAATTGCACACGAATATACTTTATCGGCAGGGAAAAATCCTCCACGAAACATTTGTTGCCATAGCTTTTCTGTGCTGAACGGATCTTCCCCTATGACGACTTGAGATAGATGTTCAATAGCCTTACCAATCGCCCCTCCCCAATTACGTATCCCGACTTCTCCTAGACCATAAATCCCAGAGTCTGTCTCAACTTTTACTATGTAATACACCCTGCCGTCTTCGTCAGCTATGGGAAAACTTTTTATCTGAGTCACCTTCATTTAATTACCTCACAGATTCCAATTACTGTCGCCGTTATTTTTGTATATTAGAAACCACGGNACGTACGGTATAACAGGGAAAAATAAGGGTCAATTGTATGTAGGTATCTGCGGAAAAATGCTAGTATTTTTAATATGATCTCCTTATCAGAAAGAAAATTCCAATCAGCCCTNGACATGGCTGTGGCNGACCTGTCAGATGAGTTGAAAATATGTCTTAAGAGAATAGATATTATTGTTTCGNAGATAGCCGAGAAATCTGATCTTCTAGGTACTAATCTTGAAGAAGAGCTAGATTTGTTAAGTCTTCATGAGACGGTGCCAATATCAGAGGCCTACCGTAATGACATGAATTTACGGGGCCAGCTAACTCTATTTAAAAAGGCTATAGAAAAAATTTGCGAGGAAGAGTCCGACCTAGTGCACCAATTAACAACCATCCTGGAAGAAGAATTAAGATACCAACCCACTCCCTAATAATTCACTGTCTAAAAATCCCACCCCAACAATCAGACAGACCTCACTCCCTCAAAATTCTAGCATCACCGACTCGTCTGGTTATTTGTTGCTGGTCTAGGTAATCCATAAACCCCAAAGCATATTTTCTGCTTGTCTGAAAAAGATCTCGGAAATCACCGACAGTCATTTCCCCATGCCGTGATATGTAAGAACGAACCCCATCCAACATCTCCTCAAATGCATCAGATGAGAAAACTATCCCATCACTTGCTCTAACCAATCGTCCATTATCAATCAGGAAATTCAGAATATCTTCATCTACTTCTAAATCCGTTCTAGGTGAGAATTTGCCTTTGGATATATTTCCCACGTATACCTCGGAAATCCGACTCTGTTCTTCGGTCAAGTGTGATTCATGGTCTGTAAGAGCTATTAGGGAGGTAAAATCCCTCAACACCTTGGTTTCTTCCAAAACATTCATAACGGCATTAAAACTTTCTGGAGACAAAGCCAACCTGTTTCTTAATTCTTCTCTGGGCATACCTTGCCTCAGAGGAAACTGTANATGAAANAAATTAAGGCTCTGTTTAGTTAAACCACAGATCTCTTCCCACCGTTTANCAGTGAAAAAATATGATTTCTCAAGACTTGTNGATGTAGACATTAAAGCTTTCTCTGCTATCAGTAAATGTACGGTAGNAATTATNTCTTCTTCCNGCATTGTNGNGGATGAAANTAGTGAATCTAAAGTAGATGGGACAGCAGATTCAATGATATTAAGAATNATTTCAGANGGGNTACCTGATTCTAAAGATTCTAGCTTTTNNAAGGTGGGAAGGTGTCTTCTCCTATGTCGTTTTGCTCGGGTATCGAGGATGCTCCCACCACCAAGNGTAGTCATGTTTGATCGAATAATGTAATGATCACCTCTGAGCACTGGTAATGACTTCTCAGGTTTAAGTTGTGCCCATGTACTATTACCAGGTTGTACTTCTTCTTCCTCCAGCAGCCTCAACCGGGCTACAACTTCTGAGCTTCCTGTATGCAAGGTGACGAACATATTGTGACGTAATGGATTAGGTGCATCCTCNACAACATTCAGCCGAACATCAAAAGCCTCAGAGAGATCTATGAGATTTGGGAAACTCAAAACGTCTCCTCTGGCAATTTGTGTAGATTCTATTCCCGATAGGTTCGCAGCNACTCGTGTACCCGGNCCAAAGTTGGCTNCNGGTNTACCATGGGACTGAAGGCCTCTTATNCGAGCCTTTAATCCAATGGGAATTATTTCNACTTCTTGACCTACCGACAAAAANCCATCGATTAAAGTTCCAGTTACTACAGTGCCAAATCCACTAATAGAAAAAGCCCTATCGATAGGCAACCTAGGTCTATTAAAATCCTTTTTAGCTGTAGTTTTATCCAAGGCCGAATCTATAGACTCCATAAGATTGGAAATACCTGAACCAGTAGTTGCCGAAACGGATATTACTTCAGCCCCTTCCAGTGTAGTGCCAGTCAGTAATTCCCCTACCTCCGCATAAACCAGTTCCAGCCAATCTTCATCAACCAAATCTTCCTTAGTTACGACTACCACCCCATTGGTGACACCCAGCAAATCTAGAATTGCAAGATGCTCTCTAGTTTGCGGCATTACAGACTCATCTGCTGCTATAACGAGGAGGGCCATGTCGATACCCCCAACCCCTGCCAACATATTGCTGACAAATTTTTCATGGCCCGGAACATCGACTACACTAACCTCTCTACCAGACGGAAGCGTAACCCAAGCAAATCCAATATCGATGGTCATGCCGCGGTCTTTCTCCTCTTTAAACCTATCAGGATCGATACCTGTCAGACATTCAACAAGTGTGGATTTTCCATGATCAACATGACCGGCGGTGCCTATAACGTACACAAGAAGTCCTCAATTTACTATCAAATACAATACATGAATATTACAATAGAATCGTATATACAAATGATGCTAAATTGATACAGCCATTTGGCTCTGCTAAGGTAGAGTTTGATATGTATTTAAGAAGTGGGAGGAACAGTCATGAATGATGCGGTCATCGTTTCTGGAGCAAGAACTCCAGTTGGTAGATTCGGAGGAGCTTTCAAAGATTTTGGTGCACCAGATCTAGGGTCTCTCGCAATAAAAGCTGCTCTTGAGAGAGCCGGAATATCCCCTGATATGGTGGATGAGGTTGTATTGGGTAACGCAATCCAAGCCGCTGAGGCTGGCTATGCTGCTCGTTTAGCTTCCTTAAAGGCTGGCATTCCTCATGATACACCCACTATTGCTGTCAACAGGCAATGTTCATCTGGACTAGAGGCAATAAACATGGCAGCCCAACTAGTGCGAACAGGGGAGGCGGACATCGTCGTAGCAGGTGGAACAGAAAACATGAGCCAAGTGCCTTACTTAATAGAATACAAAGCAAGGTTCGATGGATTAAGAATGGGAAATTCTCAGCTAGTAGACGGCCTTACTGAAGGGCTAGGGTGTCCAGTGAATCGGTATCACATGGGCGTCACAGCCGAAAATGTAGCAGAGCGATTTTCCGTGTCTCGCGAAGACCAGGACGAACTTGCNGTNATGAGCCACCAGCGTGCAAGNACTGCCATATCTCAAGGAAGATTCACTAATCAAATAACTACTGTATCCGTGCCTCAGAGAAGAGGAGACCCTGTAGTTGTAATGGAAGATGAGGGCCCTAGGGCAGACACAACCATNGAAGGTTTATCTAATTTGAGGCCTGTTTTCAAAAAAGATGGNACAGTCACCGCAGGTAATGCTTCTACCATAAATGANGGATCCGCCGCTGTAGTGATGATGTCAGCTCAAAAAGCTGCAGATTTGGGGATAAAACCNAGAATGAAATGGCACACAAGGGGAATTGCGGGAGTAGAACCGGCGGTGATGGGTATTGGACCTGTTCCTGCTGTCCAAAAAGCGATGGATAAATCAGGTATGGCGGTAAATGACCTTGATGTAATTGAGCTTAATGAGGCCTTTGCGTCTCAGGCTCTCTACTGCATCCGAGAGTTAAACCTAGACATAGAAAAAACCAATGTGAATGGCAGCGGAATTAGCCTAGGGCACCCAGTTGGGGCCACCGGCGCAATCATGACGGTGAAGCTAATGGAAGAAATGGAAAGATCCGACTCCACCACCGGACTTGTGACAATGTGTGTCGGAGGTGGTCAGGGAGTAGCCACTATTTTTGAACGCTTAAATTAAAGGAGGGTTTGTTTGATGCCGATTAACACTGATGATCCTGGAGTTAAAACAGTTTTAGATAACATGGAGACTATCGTCGCTTCGGAAGGGGGGTCTCTAGATTTGGTATCACTTGATGACAATCAACTTACAGTCAAATATAACAAAGGGACGAATGAGGAATGCCCGGAATGCGTACCGGATCACGATATGGTCAAGATGATGATCGAAAATTCTCTCTCCATTTATGCCCCTCACATATCTCTTACCGATTTGGTATAGGCTGTTAGGGCAACATATCCAAATATTTCAACCCTGACCCTGTATTTAATAAAAGGGTTTTTTCAGATGGGTTGATGGAACCGTTTTCTATCAANTTTTTTGCTCCGCATGCAGTCGCAGCTCCCTCCGGNCATACAAAAAAACCTTCGAGTTTACCGATTAGATCAGTCATATTGATCATCTCATCATCTGAGACTGTGATAGCCGATCCCCCACTATCCCTGACGGCCTTTAAAATAAGGTAATCCCCTATAGCACTTGGCACCCTCATACCAGCCGCTAAAGTAGTAGCGTTTTCCCAAGGTTGTGCAAACTCCTCACCATTCTCAAACGCCCTAACTATTGGAGCACAATTTTCAGCCTGAACAGCAAACATTTTTGGTCTTTTCGACGAGATCCATTCCAATTCTTCCATTTCTTGAAAGGCCTTCCACATTCCAACAATTCCNGTTCCCCCTCCCGTGGGATAGATAATGTTATCTGGTAGCTCCCAACCCAANTGNTCAGCAATTTCATATCCCATTGTTTTCTTTCCTTCCACTCTGTAAGGCTCCTGTAAAGTGGAAANATCNAACANNCCNATTTCTGCAGCTTTNTCCCGCGAAATCACACCGGCATCNCTTATCAAACCGTCTATCAAAAATAAATTGCCGCCTGAAACAGATACTTCTTTTTGGTTTGCTTCGGGAGCATCTTGCGGCATAAACACAAAAGCCTCCATCCCTGCCCTAGCAGCATATGAAGCCATTGCACCGGCAGCATTTCCTGCTGATGGCATTGTTAATTTTCTTAAGCCTAATTCTTTTGCCTTAGAAACAGCAGCTGACAATCCTCTTGCTTTAAATGACGCTGTCGGATTTAGCCCTTCATCCTTCAGTATTAGTGATTCGGACCCCAATTCAGACCCCAATCTTCTTGTTTCAAAAATCGGAGTGAACCCTTCTCCCAAAGTCACAATATTAGACTCGTCACGTACCGGCAGCATCTCAAAATATCTCCACATATTCGGAGCTCTTCCAGCTAGCATATCCTTAGTAAAATACTTGGAAGCTTCCTTTATGTCATATCTTGGATAAAGTACTTTCCCGCATTTCTCACAAAGTCTCCTAGGTTGATCGGCCGAGAATATTTCATTGCAATATGTACATTCTAAATTTTTAAGGTAGCTTNGCATTTTTGATAACCTCTTGGAAACAATTNATGTCCAATTCACTTAATAACAAGATGAAAGTATGATACAACGGTCGAAGAAACCAGTGAACTATTCAAAAAGTATNAATGTGATAAAAGATGGCTGATTACGACGTAATAATAATTGGGGGGGGCACTGCTGGATTTAGCGCNGGGATGTACTCATCTAGGTTAGGTATGAAAACATTATTGGTTGAGAGGTTGATTCCTGGTGGGCAAATTATTAATGTCGAACGAATAGACGACTACCCTGGATTACCTGACGGAATAAGCGGAGCCGATTTCTCCAGTAAAGTTCAAGAACAGGCTATTGCCTCAGGAACCGAATTTGCCATGTCTGAAGTAACTGGGATTAGAAAATCCGGGCAGGAATGGATTGTGGACACCTATGATGGGGAAAAGGCCTCAAAATCAGTGATAATAGCAAGTGGATCAACACTGAATAAACTAAACGTACCTGGAGAAAACGAGCTTGTCGGGGCCGGTGTCTCNTACTGTGCCACATGTGACGGAGCATTTTTCATTGATCAAAANGTGTGTGTGGTTGGTGGTGGAGATTCAGCTCTGCANGAAGCCNTAACACTGACAGAGTTCGCTTCAAATGTAGATCTGTTTTGCCGATCTAGCTCTCTTCACGCTCAGCAAACACTGCAAGATAGAATTACAGACCATAAGAAAATACAAGTTCACCTAAACGTTGAAGTACAAGAAATACATGGAGACGGTATGGTTGATGGGATTTCGCTACTGCAAACACTATCAGGAGAATCCACAAGAGTGAATATTGACGGAGTTTTTATATTCGTGGGACTTATCCCCAACACCGATTATCTCCAAAATATTTTGGAAACCGATGAAAGCGGGCACATTAAGACCGATATAAATCTGCAAACATCTGAAAAAGGGATTTTTGCAGCAGGCGACATAAGAGCTAATTCTGCTTCCCAACTTATAAGCTCTGCCGGTGACGGAGCGACAGCAGCCGTAAACGCCAAAAAGTACATCTTGAAGGATAAAAAGAACTGACTCCAATGAAACAAATATCTCAGATAAATCTATTTGATCTCTGTTTTCCCGACGGTGAGACAAATTTAGTATGACCTGGCTCCTAGTCATGATTGGNGGAAGTATTGGCGCAGCTTGCCGATACGGAACGGATCGTCTNGCGACCAACTACCTAGGATCCAGCCTTACAGGAACTTTTTCAGTCAANATAATAGGGTCNCTGGCGTTAGGCTTCCTGGTAGGATGCGCTTTAANTAAATCTGACTGGAATCAAAATTATTCATTGCTACTAGGGGTTGGATTTTGTGGCTCATTCACCACCTTTTCGGCTGTCTCCGTTTCGGGAATGCAGCTCATTTCTGATGGAAATTACGGTAAAGCTATAACATACTTAACGTTTAGTGTAGTCGCCGGGTTACTCGCAGCTTTCCTGGGCATATGGATTGCAAAACAAACTATTTAGTGACGTTCCTTGCCTAAGTCCTTAATCAAGTCTTTAACCTCGGCTGCTCGAGATGAAATTGGAGTAATTCTCCCATAGCACACGTCCATGAAAGCCTCTGTAATTTTTCGAACAGAATCGACACCAAAAAGACCTTTCAAGGCTGGTTCAAACTCCTTTGGGGTAGAATTATGAGATCTATTCACGCCTCTTTGAGAACCTAAATACAACAGATCATAATAAGATTCCAAAACGGCCNTGCTTCCAGGATCCAGATGTNTTGGAATAACCAAGATGTTTTCCCGCTTGGATAACCGTCGTTTCCAGAGCAGGTTTTTAGCAATTTCAAGCAAATCAGTCACGGAATCTCCTGATTCCTCAATCTTATATTTGATACCTGCATCGGCTATATTTCTTGGTCTATTAATCCTTCTGAAAGCAATTCCCAGGCCAAACAGCANGCCGGCTACCAAGATAAAGATGGCAAAATATTCAAGGTATTGCATGAATACTGAAGGTTCTTTTGGCCCTTGGGCATTAACCAATTCTTCCAATACATTACCCAGGCCGNTAAATGATTCTTGTTCTTGAATTGGNCGATCGGGNGTAAGGGTATCTCCGAAAACCCAACTAAAAAATTGNATTGCANACTTAATNGCATAAATAATGGGTATTGCAAGGAGATAGACTATTNCCATCGTAATCCAACTTATCAGTGTCGTTATGGGAGAGGAAACGGCTCCGAGAAAATCTTTACTGAAAGANGCNAAAATTAACCCTGNCAAGACGATNATTCCAACAAGGATNGACACCATTCGAAGCCAGCGTAGAGTGACAACTCCACNATCAGAAGAAGGCATTAGGCGNCCTATAGCGAGACCCGATAAAGTAGAGGCGAANAACAGATACATTAATGTCGACATGTACAAATCGGCCTCGTTAAAAATATCAATAGTGACAGTAAACGCCATTACTATAATTCCGATTCTAAAAGTGGAAGATAATGCTTCCAGAGGAAAATCAGTTGACCCGGTGAGCCCACCTTTTATCCACATGAACACACTCATGAAAGCGGCCAAACCTATCACTAGACCAACCTCTCCTTCCTCATAAACCCATTGGTCTAAGTTAAAAATCCAGTATATTGAAATAGTTTCCTGTGAAGGGATATTGGCATAGCCGACAATGAAATAGCAGAGAATCGCTCCCCCCAACGTTTGAAGACAAATGGCGAGTGAGATTTTTATGTTTAAAGAATTAAGTAGTCTAGACAAATATAGGGATACTGCATATAAAGCAACACATCCCCCATATGGCAGAGGGCTNCGCCCAAGGGAAATCATTATCCCAACAACGGCAAAGATCGAATAAATCCACACTGTTTCAGATAATATTAGACACAGTGCAACAGTTTTAGATTGGTACGAATTCACCTTTCGACTCCATCCGGCTAAAATGGGTTCCCAGCTCATATTTCAAGATATCGTCCGCTGTATTATATGAGGGCTCGTCGGCAACGTTAATTAAAACTACCCTGCACCCAAATTTTGATATATTTCTTAAAGAATCCAATAGTTGATCAGTGATGAAGGATGTCACAACAACTACGGTAGACCCAAANGGGAAATTCTTATACCACTTGTTAAGGTTTTCTGACATAGGTCCAGATGAAATAGGGCCTATGGTAGCCAAGGTTTCCAATATTACCTTTAGTTGATCTTCTGATTGTGAAGCCGGTATTCTCATTGGCAAGTCAGACAATACAGGGGTGCCGTTTGAAAAAAAACCAAGATTGAATCCTTCCTCACTACAGTAGCTTGCTATAGAAGCAGAAGCAGCCACAACCCTCTCTAAATTTACGGCCGAGTATCCTTCCCATACCTTCGAAGATGTTTCTACAGAAACAGCNAAAATCACGTCANTTTTGCTAGTAGACTCAAAGGTTTTAACCATTAGTTCAGATTTTTTTGCCGTATATTTCCAATCAACTGTATTGAGGGGATCTCCCCTTTCATAAGTTCTGATTCCTCTGTTCCAAGAGACATCTTGGTAAATATTTAGGTTAGTGATNTTCTCTCCTAAAGGTCTGGATTCCGGCATCCCTAGTGCTGGAAGNTTTAAGATTTGCGGATAAACTAGTATGTANTCGCGAGTCNNGATTGTCTTTTTACTATCGAATAATCCAAAGATATCACCACCAGAAATTTTCACNGACCCAAGCCTATGAAACCCTCTTCTTTTTGCCTGGACAGAATATTCCCAAACGGTTTTTTGATAAGCAGATACAGAAGCAGAATGCATCATTGACACGGCNTGCAGGCTTGAACTTGGCCTGATATCAGGACCGTTAAGGTTCAAAGCACTTGGAATGTCATCAACAGTNTCTATTCTTGGTAAAGGTATNGGCTTTTTATTGTGAAGCTCTATAGAGAAAGGAACTGTCTCCCCAATAAAAACTCTCTTTTGGGGTATCACNCGAATATATTCGACATTTTCCAGGGACACCTTATTCCATAACCATGCAACAAAAACGACAACTAGNCTCATAACAGATAACCCTAGGATTAAACCTTGTCCCGAAAATATGCCAATAATTACCAGGGCAATGATNATTAATACCCAACAGTCATTCCATACTTTTTTAACCATGATCTACGCCTAACTGGCTTCTATTGGNACAGTGGTTTCAGACATTATTTCCTCAAGTATTTCATCGGCCCCGAATCCTCTNAACCTAGCATTGGATGTNGGTATAATTCGATGCGACAAAACTGAATTTATAAGGCTTTTNACATCGTCTGGAGTGACATATTCTCTTCCACTAAGAGCCGCTTTAGCCTGGCTACAGCGGTAAAGGCCCAAAGAACCNCTAGGGCTTGATCCTAAATCCAATTTATCATTCTCTCGTGTGGAACGCACAATCGAAATAATATAATCACAGATAGTCTGTTCCACCTTTACTTCTGAAGAAAAATTTTGGAGATCTTTTATAATCTCAGAATTCACCACTGAAGCTAGCGGCTCGTGGGAATCTTCCTTCCGAAAGCGCCCTATAATGTCTGCCTCTTCCTGCTCCGTGGGATATCCGAGAGATATCTTCATCAAAAACCTGTCCAGNTGAGCCTCAGGAAGTGGAAAGGTACCTTCCATATCTATAGGGTTTTGGGTAGCCATCACAATAAAAGGAGTTGGTAACATACGAGTATTCCCGTCTATCGTAACCTGCGATTCTTGCATGGATTCTAAAAGGGCCGACTGTGTCCGAGGGGTGGCTCTATTTATTTCATCAGCTAATATGATTTGGTTGAAGATAGGACCACTTTGAAATTCGAATTCACTGGATTTTTGATTGAACCAATTAACCCCAAGGACATCGGATGGCATCAAGTCAGGAGTAAATTGAATCCTTCCGAAAGTGCAATCCAAAGACGAAGATACTGCCCTTGCGAGGGTGGTTTTGCCCGAACCTGGCACGTCCTCAAGAAGGATATGCCCGTGACACAAAATAGAAATTAAGACCAAGTCTATAGCGTCCGACTTACCAACAATAACTTTTTGGACATTGTCCTTTATTTTTTCAATGATACCTTTAAATTCATTGCCTTCAGTTACCAAAAAAAGCCTCCCATTTTACATTAAAATTTTGCGATCCTACAATCAATTGAATCAAGAATGGCGACTTGTTCACTAATGTCTAAAAATTATTCCGAATGCCTTACTAGAAGGTATTAAAAAAATCATACGAAATCCAAGAATTATACAATCATTGGGAAAAAGGGGGAAAACCTATTGAAAGCAGAGAGCAAGTATATACGAAGGAAAATTTTACTTGAGTCATATTTATTGGGATATACTTAATATTTGTGAGTGTCTTAATGTGTCGTTGCCCGGTGGTGTAGTGGTAGCACTAAGGACTTTGACTCCTTCGACCCAGGTTCGAATCCTGGCCGGGCAGCCATGAATCAATTATTTTTTGCGATGTGATATGAGTTACGTTTCTCATGTTGGATTCCGCGCTCTAGGCCAAGATCCAATCCCCTCATAACAGATGATTTTATAGAAGCCAACAATTCTGGCTCTATTTTAGTTAATCCCTCAGCAATTACTTCTGCAGAGCTATTCAGGATCTCCCCTGAAACAACCCGGTCAACAAGCCGAATTTTTATTGCTTCCCTAGCTTTCACTATCCTATTGGTCATTATCATTTCCATGGCCCTATCAAGTCCAACAAGATTACGTAAAGTTTGAGTACCACCAGCAGCAGGAATCATTCCCAATGCCACTTCAGGCATTCTAAAAATTGAGTTATCAGCTGCTATCCTAATATCGCATAAAGCCGCAATTTCAATACCAGATCCAATAACATATCCGTGAAGCTGGGCAATTAGCGGCTTTTGAATAGACAGAAATAAGCCCCACAAGTCTCTCTCCCACCTGACTGCTCGCGCAATTACTTGAGATGGAGCAGTACCAAATTCCGTCAAATCAGCACCGGCGCAAAACCCCCTATCACCTGCCCCACTGATAATCGCAACTTTGGATTCCGTATCATCCCGAAACAATTCTAACGTTTGAAAAAGCGAATCGCGCATTTCTATATTAAAGGCGTTTATTTGATCTGGTCTGTTCAAAGTTATATGGGCAACACCGTTAATAGAGTGGTACATAACTGTCTCTTCTTTCATTGGTAGCACCGCTTTGATTCACCTTCAGCGGCCTTCATACTTAGGTTCCTTTTTCTCCAAAAATGAATCTATCCCTTCTTTTCTATCAAAAGTGCTTTGCAAAATCACATTAAGATCAGTCTCCAGTCTTAATCCCTGATCCAAAGTCATATCAGACCCATCCACTATCGCCTCTTTCAGGTACTTAGCCGCGATAGGACCATGAGATGCTATTTGAGAGGCTAGCTCAACGGCATTATCCTGTACATCTTCCGAGTGAAGGTATTGCACCACTCCAATTTCAAGAGCCTCAGCGGCGGAGAAAACTCTC
>PAON01000042.1:0-34627 GCA_002708495.1 Dehalococcoidia bacterium
GAAATAGTTGGAATCATGGGTCCTAGTGGATGTGGTAAAACAACTCTTCTCAACTGCCTGTCCGGATTGGATTCATTTGATGAAGGGAACATATCCATACAAGGTAGTACTTTGACCGATTTAAATGACGATCAATTGAGTGAATTGAGAGCAAAGAAAATGGGTTTTGTTTTTCAAACCTATAATTTGTTACCTGTCCTAAATGCGGTAGAAAATGTTGAGTTGCCACTACTTGTTTCAGGATTTTCTGGTAAAGAGGCTAGATCTAAGGCGTTGGAACAATTAGCAGAAGTGGAGTTGGAAGATTGGCAACACCATTTACCTGGTGAGTTATCCGGAGGTCAGCGGCAGAGAGTCACCTTGGCTAGAGCCCTGGTAAATGACCCGGCTATCGTTTGGGCGGACGAACCCACAGGTAATTTAGATAGCGAGAATGAACGACTCATTATGGATCTACTCACCCAGCTAAATAAGGAGAACAATCAGACTTTTGTGATAGTAACCCATTCTGATTATGTGGGAGGCAGGACAGACAGGATTATTCAAATGAAAGACGGGGAAGTAGTGTAACAAAATGGAAGAAGTTTTTGGTTTACCTGCTAAAAGATTAGCCCTGGGAATGACGATATTTTTGGTCGTCATTTTTCTCATTATAGGGATAGGGGCTGCAAGAAGATTTATCTTGGTAAAGATGGGAAGTCGAAACATCCCAAGAAGGAAAGGCCAGAGTGCTTTAATTGTAATAGGGTTAATGCTCAGTACCGCCATAATCGCTACATCTTTAGGAATAGGAGATACAGTTAGATATTCAGTTAGGTCTGTAGCCTTAGATTTTCTTGGTCCTACGGATGAAATTATTAAAGGCCCTGGTAGGCAACTTATCGGAGAGGAGTATTTCGATTTTGCGCAGTTTCAAAATATCGAACAAGTAACCCGAGACAATAAAAATATAGAGGCTCTCCTACCGCTAATAGAAATTAATTTACCGGCTTCAAATGACGTCCTAGAGTTGGCTGAAAGCAATATGCGAGTGCGAGGGGTGCATGGAGAATATTCTGATAATTACGACGAATTACAAAACTTGGCAGGTCAAGCTGTATCCATCAATTCACTTTTAGACAACGAAATTTATATAAATGCTGATTCCAGTGGGATTTTAAAGCTCCAGAAAGGAGACAAGGTTAGTGTTTATACCCGGTCAGGTAAGTTTGAGTTTTCAGTTCGTGATGTTCTAAAGAATGGGGGATTAGCTGGTGGGGGTAGAAACCCATACATACTGTTTAGCCTTGATGAATTACAAGAATTACTTGGTAAGCAAGGACAGATAACCAATATCTGGGTCTCAAATACTGGCGAGGGAGAAGACTCACTCAAACTTTCGGATGATGTCACAAAATTCCTAAGATCTGAACTAACAAATACCGATGTCGCAACAAAAATGTTTGGAATACTTCAGGGAAACGCTATCCCTGAGATACTCTTAGAAGAGTCCAACTCAATTAAGCAAACAGACAAAGAAACCTCGGAAACGATTAGCCAATTATCTGGGTATTTAACATCCAATGATTTTGGTGAAGACTTCATAAAGGAAATAAGCAATTATCAGAACCAATTGACCATTCTTGGGATATTGGACAAATCTGGACTCAAGGAAGATGCCGGCAAAATAGCAGCACTTTCACCAGCCTTGACCTCTTTGAGAGTTGATGATCAAAAGAGCGATAGTGTTAGATTGGCCGAGACAGTAGCAAGTGGTGTGACTACGATTTTCTCTATCTTTGGATCATTCTCGATCATGGTTGGAATGCTATTAATCTTTCTAGTATTTGTCTTACTCGCTGCTGCCCGCTCCACTGAATTAGGAATGGCAAGAGCAGTAGGTTTGAAACGTAGGGATTTAGTTCAGTTATTTACATATGAAGGCACTATATACGCCTTTCTAGCGGCAATAGTAGGAACGGTTGTTGGAGTAGGGTTAAGTTTTGGATTGGTATTTATTCTTCAAGATTTAATAGATGCTGACAATTTTGTAATCACACCATACTATTCTGTCGTCTCTCTTTTGATATCTTTTTCAAGTGGATTGATACTAACTTTCATTACGGTTGTTTTCTCTGCATATAGAGCCAGCAACTTGAACATAGTTGTTGCTATCAGGGGATTAAAGGATGAGTTCGTTAAAAAAGCGCCAGACCCTGTAGGCAAAAAGGCGAAGGATTTTGGTTGGAATTTAGTATTCCCAATCAGACAATTGGTTTGGATAGTCAGAGGAAGGGGGGGCCGGCTGAGAAATTTTGGCCTTTTATTCCTATTTCCAGTGGTGTGGCCGATAAATATTTTCACTTCACTGTTCAGTTTGTCCGGAAAACATAATTACCTTGTTCCTGGGATATTTTCATTGTTTCTATTGGTTTCCGGAATAGTTACAGAAACTGGAGCCAGCTTTTCCATAGGGCTAATTGGCTCTGCTTTAACTGTTGGATTATTCGCTAGATACCTCTGTTCCAAATTTATCACTGATACAGAAACTGGGAATCAAATCGCGGGTACTTTGGAAGGCGGTCTAGTTCTTCTTTCTAACTCTCTACCATTTGACTTTTTCAGCAGGTGGCTACCTGATTTGTCTGAACCTGGACCATGGTTTTGGCCTGTCGGAGGAGCGATTTCAACTGCTGCGGCTGTTTGGTTGCTAATGTCTAACACTCGCATTTTGATTGCGCTTCTTAATTTGATTTTATCTAGATTTTCTGGATTGAAAGCGGTCACAAAGACGGCTATAAGTTACCCAATGGCAGCCAAGTTTAGGACAGGCTTAACGGTTGCCATGTTTGCATTAATTATATTTACACTTATGATTTTTTCTGTCCTGAATGGGATACAAGATGTGGCAACTGAACAGCCTGAAAGAGTGACTGGAGGCTATGATATTAAGGCAACTATCACATCGGATCTTCCAATGACAGGAGACATAAGAACCTCTTTGAATATGTCAGATTTTGAGGTGGTCTCTGGCGCCTCTAATCTCCGTGTAGAGGTCAAGGAATCGGAAGGAGAAAACAACACATATAAGGGAGCTCGTCTTGTTTCTTTAGAGAGTGAATTTCTTGACTCAACTCTGTGGGAAATGGCCCATTTTGACCCGAAATATGGGGCCACCGACAGGGAGATATGGCAGGCATTAATGACTGATGAAACTCTGGTAGTCGCTACCGCGACAATAATTCCATCAGAGGATCCTTTTGGACCTCCAGACAGGAGCTTTAAAACATCTCACCTGGCCCCAGGGGACTTGAAAGAGATGGAATCTTTTGCCATAGAGATGAAAAAAAGAAGGAGTTCAATAGATCCAACGCAACTAACAGTTATAGGTGTGATTGAGCGACTAGCTTCAGGAACGGGATTTGGGGGTGGAAGCGCCACTTTTTATTCTCCTCGTGCCTTGGGTTCCAAAATTGCTCAGGAAGATGTTCCTTTAGATACATTTTATTTTTCCCTTAAAAATAAAAATGAAGCTTCAAACTACTCTCAAAAATTAGAAAAAATCTTTTTAGCAAATGGTATGAATGCGGTGAGTCTTTTAGACCGACTGGAGGAAGAACGAGCGACCAGTAACGCATTCAATAAACTTTTCCAAGGTTTTAGTGGTTTGGGATTAGTTGTGGGTGTGGCCGCAATTGGCGTTCTATCCGTAAGGGCAGTGGTGGAGCGAAGGCAATCTATAGGAGTTCTTCGCGCAATAGGGTTTAGATCAAGTATGATTCGCACCCAATTTTTAATTGAATCTTCATTCATAACCGTATTGGGAATATTCGTTGGAATATGCCTTGGCATACTTCAGTCATGGTTAATTTTCCTGGAAATTTCGAAGGAGCTTGAAGGAGCTAAATTTAGTGTCCCTATTGGGGAAGTTGGAATACTTATTGGAATCACTATCATAGCTTCAATTTTGGCTAGTGTTATACCCGCCAATGAGGCCAGCAAAACCTATCCTGCTGAAGCATTACGATACGAATAACCGATTCACTATTAAACTTCATAAAAGAATCTTTGTTGATATTGTGCTGGCTCAATAATTTAGGAAGCAATTTGTCGGTGCCTCTTACAAAGGGCTTTCTCGTCACATTACCAATCGTTAGTGATAGAATCACCCCTACCCTGACGGATAGGTATGCAAATTTGCTTATATGAATTCTAGGCATTAAATAAACCTAGAAGTAAAAGGAGATATAAATGAACCCAATGCGAGATAGATTAAAAGCGGGCAAAACAGTAGTCGGAACGGCTGGATCTGTTTTTGAGGATAACATGGTCATGTTGGCCGATTCAGGTTTGGATTTCATACTTTTTGATACTCAACATTCGCCTATTGAACCCAAGGAGTACAAAAGATCCTTCGACGCAATTAAAGGTAAATCTGCTACACCCATAATGAGGGTTAGTGCAAATAGACCCGAATTGATTTGTTTTGCTTTAGACCTTGGAGCTAGGGGCATAATTGTGCCCATGGTAAACACCAAAGAGGAAGCAACGGCAATGGTACGGGCGTGCCAATATTCACCTCTTGGAGATCGCAGTAACGCCGGTGTTCGTGGTGAATGGGGCGATTTCGGCGAGGCTAACTACAGGGAATATTTAGATACAGTAAATGAGGAGCTCTTGATCATTCCCATGATTGAGACTCAACAGGCAATAGATAATATAGATGAGATCCTCAGTGTCCCAGGGATAGATGTCCTTTTGATTGGACCATCAGATTTGTCAATTGAACTTAATGTTCCTCTGGATTACCCAAGCGATACTTATCAAGCAGGATTGGATAAGATTGCGGAAGCCTGTAAAAGACACGGTGTCGTTCCTGGCATGTATTTCATACCTCCCACAATGGATCCTAATTTTTATGTAGAGAAAGGATTCAAATTCTTCACAATGCCATGGGCATCCTGGGCTTTGAAAGGGATAGGGAATGGACTTGGTGCGATAAACCGAGATTAAACCCAAACTTGCTGCCTTTTGAATGGCAGATTGGCAAAGGAATTGAGTCGTTGCAGGATTAGTGGACTTCCTGCGACGGCTTTTCTTAGTAAACGACCGGATATAAAAAATAACCTGTGGAATTAATCGTTTTCAAGATTACAGACTTCAGTATTGTTCCTTTTTCAGAACGATTTTGGTTTCTATATTCCTGGTTTTTTTAACCGGTTCGGCAAGTTGGATTAATAGAAAGATATGAATGTTGTGGATGTAAGCCACCCTTTAGGGCAAAAAATAAATGTNATTGGCGGCGGAGGAAAGACAACTCTTGCCAAAGCCCTATCTGCTAAATATTCCTACAAAAATGTAGAGTTAGACTATCTNCATTTTTTACCNAACTGGGTGGAAAGGGAACCAGAGGATTTCCGGAAAATCGTAGCGATGGCCCTAAAAGATTCTGGGGATAAATGGGTCGTAGATGGGAATTATAAAGCGAAATTACAGGATTATATTTCCTCAAGAGCTGACATGATAATCTGGTTGGATTTGCCTTGGCTCTTAATTTTTCGGCGAATACTTTTAAGATCGTTTAAGAGATTAATAGACAAAACTCAGGTTTGTGGTGATAACACAGAAACCTGGCGGCTTTTTTTTAGCAGAAACGCTCTATGGTGGTGGTATATAGTGAACCGAAGGGAGATCTCAGCACGTGAGGCGGAGTTTTCTGAATACATACCCCAAAATACCCCAGTAATTCGCATAAAAAATGCCAAGGAGTTAAATGCATTTTACCGGTACTGGTTGAGCAAATAATCCCTTCGTATTGTGACAATCAATAAGTTAGTAATTGAATAAGGAGAATCGGGATGAAAATAGGACTTTTTATCGGTGGGGCCGGATCGGCAGGAACCCTGCAAGGGCAAATTAGCCAAATCGTTGAAGCTGAGAAAGCTGGCTTCGACAGTCTGTGGGCCGCCCATATAATGGATATTGACGTTATGACCATGCTAAGCATGGCGGCTGAGCAGACGACCCGCATTGAAATAGGTACGGCCGTAACGCCTACATTTTTGAGGCACCCTATAGCGATGGCNCAACAGGCCCTCACTGTACAAAAAGTGGCNAATGGAAGATTTACATTAGGANTAGGTGTTAACCACAAACCGGTGGTAGAAGGTCGNCTAGGTATGAAGTTTCACAGGCCNTGGAGACATATGTTTGAGTACCTAAACATTGTCCACTCGTTAACCAGAGAAGGGAAAGTCGATTACGAAGGGGAAATATTCAGTGCCAACACGCAGTTTACTATGTCATCACTTCCTGAAATTCCGGTTCTGTTGGCTGCATTAGGTCCAAGAATGCTCAACACTGCCGGAGAGTTGGCGGATGGAACGATAACTTGGATGACTGGCACAGAAACTCTTAGGCGGTATATTGTTCCTACAATTAACGATGCAGCACATAAGGTAGGAAGGGAAAAGCCGAGAGTAGTCGCTGCTGTTCCTTTATCAATTACGGATGATCGTGATTCAGCCTTTGAACAGGCTGATAAATATTTTGGTGGGTATGGGCAGTTACCCAGCTATAGGGCGATGCTAGACAGAGAAGGTGTTGAAAGTTCCGCAGAAATGGCACTTATTGGCAATGAAAAAGAAGTTGAAGTTATGTTGAAAGACTATTCTGAGGCAGGAGCCACTGATATTGCGGTGCAAATATTTCCTACCGGACGAGAGGCTGATTCTTCCTTGAATAGAAGTATGGTATTTCTGAGCGGTCTGGTAGGAAAAATCTAAAAAAATTCGATTTATATTCTTTAAGGTGTGGCCTTATTTTGAATTAGGTGTAAACACTCTATTCAAAAAACTGCTTTGGATATAAAATTTCAGACGAAGTTTATGTAATATAAATCAATAATATTTAAATGGTGTGGCATTATCATGCGTGTTAAATCCAAATTGTCATTTATTTCGTTAGTCCTCTTAATTGCCTCCGTTTCCCTCTTTCCTTTATTGGCCTGTAATACCGCTATTGGTAGGGCCATTGGTGGTGATGGTGATGGTGGCGCAATTGAAGTTCCGTCTACCCCAGAGGTCGGGGTGGTTTACACAGTGTCTGGAGAGCTCAATTCTCCGGCACCTGATGAAGATGAATGGACATTCGAAAACCCACAGGGAACCATCGTCGAGATACGTATGGTAACCGCACCTGGTGCCTCGAGTGTCGACACTTATCTCGTGCTAAATGGGCCTAACGGGCAGCAAGTGGCCATGAATGATGATTTTGAAGGTCTCCATGCAGGACTCAATGTTCCGCTCGCAGATTCGGGGCAATACACGATTGTTGCAAAGGGGTATGCCAATACAACAGGATTATATGAATTGAGACTGACATTCGCCAGTCTTGGTGGCTCTTTGGTAGAGTCAGGCGGAGGTGCTATATCTGACGTGGGTTCAGATGGACAAAGCACTTCATATGGTGAAATTCTAACTGCCAATCAAGAGGATGTATGGGAAATCACNGCACTNACGGGAGACAACCTTTTAATTGTTTTAGATGGAATTACTTACTTGGATCCCACCTTAACCCTTCTTGACCCAAATGGGGCCCAAGTTGCCTATAACGATGATTTCGTGGGACGAGACTCCCAGATTTCATATACGGTAGTAAATGATGGGGTTTATTTGGCTGTCGCCAGAGGTTACGGTGGTAATTCTGTTGGTGATTATTACATTACTATTACGGGTAACTCTGACAGAGAAGCTTTAGATGGAATTACTGAAAATCTTGAAAGAGCGGAAGCTGACCTCGTAGCAGCAAACGAGCTGGCTGCTACGGTAAACGAGCTGGCTGCGGCGGCAATTGTTACAGAGCTTGTTGAAAATGCCGAAGTTACTGGAGCACAGGCAGCTGCCGAATTAGTCGAAGCTGAGCAGGCTGCGTTTGCAGCAGAGGAAGCTGAGAGGAATTCTGCCCAGGCAGATGTGGCATTAAATAGTGCCGAACAGGCAGAAGCAGAAGCGGAAGAAGCACTAGAAGAATTAAATGAAGCATCTGACCAGCTAGATGAAATGGTTGTTCAAGATATAGCTCAGTTGGACGAGATTGCCGCTGAAGCTGATGCTGCCGCTGAAGCAAACAGAATAGCTGAGGAACAGGCTGCAGAGGCAGAAGCTGAATTAGTTCGACTTAGAGAAGCAGAAGCTGAATCAGTGAGAATAGCAGCTGCTGTAGAGGCACAAGTACAGGCTGAACGTGAAGAAGCCGCGGCAGAAGCCGCAGCCGAAGCCGCTAGGTTAGAGGAAGTTCGTACTCTCGAAAGGATACAAAGAAATGCCGAAGAAGCAGCTAGAGCTGAAGCTGAAGCAGAGGCAGCTAGAGTCGAATTAGCAGCACGAGAGGAAGCCGCTGCACAGGCAGAATTAGCTGCCCTTGCTGCTAGTATCGCTGAACAACAAGCTGAACAAGAACTCGCAGAACAAGCCCGAGAGGCTGCTGAGGCCGAGGTTGTGGCAGCTGCGGCTGCGGAAGCGGCCCGAAGCGCGGCTGGAGACTCGGCATTAACGACAATAATAGAGGGCGGATATGTTGATGTTTCGAACCCTCAGTATGGAAGTGCATCTGTAGTGGGTGGGGAAATCTATTACATCCATGATGGCTCTTCGAACCCGGTGGATACCTTTACGGCTACTGTGCGTGGTACCGATGGCCAGCTTTTCGAAGTAGCGATGTCGGTAGAACTGACTTACGTAAGACCGAATAATGCCCCTGTCGCTGTAGACGATATTTTCACCATACAATCAGGTGTAAACCCGGGTAGCTTTGACCATCAAGTATTCGACGTCTTAGGTAATGACATGGATGCAGATGGAGATAATCTCACAATAACCCATATTAATGGGATACCGGCAGAAGAGGGACGTGCTGGCGGTTCTTTATGGGGTGCCTTTGAGTATGCAGATTTACGTATAGCTGTTTTGCCAGCTCCTGATATTCCAGATTTAAATGGAATGTTCGTCGCTTCGACTCATCCGTCCAATTACAGCGGTCAGGAGGCTTTCACTTACACAGTATCTGACGGTAACGGCCTTTCCTCTGTTGGCACGGTGGTTGTGAATCTCACAACGGATTACCGGCCTCCGGTTGCTTCGGATCGGAGTATCCAGATTCAGCAATCAGCTACTTCCGAATATGACTTTCACTTGGGACCACGTACTGCCCCTGAAGTTAGGATCCAATCAGTAACCCAAGGAGCTCGTGGCGTCGTTGAAATTTCGGGTGGTCACTCAATTACATATGCACATAACGGGGATGAGGGGGATAGTGATTCATTCAGATACACGGTTGTCGATGATTTTGGTGCTACCAGTTCAGGAACAGTAAATGTATCAGTGATAATACCAAACCGAAATCCCACTCCGCCCAATGTATCCGCAATTGTCGATGAAGGTGGAGCGGTTCATATTCCTATCATTGGTCCCCTATCTGGGTTCACACCAGATCAGTTGGACCCTGAAGCAGATCCAGTGATTCCAGCAGCGGATGATTCTAGTTTTCACGGTGATACAAGAGCAACTCACCCGTCCAATGGCACATACACTTTTTCAAACATCATTGATGGAGAAACCGGTAATATCACCGAGTCTTTTTTGGTGTACACCCACGATGGTTCTGAGACATCACAAGACCAATTTAATTATGAGTTGAGGCAGGAGGCTGGAGGCACCGGCTGGGGATGGGTGACCATAACAGTGGCTCCTGTAAACGATGCACCGTTCGCCGAGAATTACGAATTGAATGTTGCGCAGGGCGGATCCATAAATCTAGATGTTGTTAATTCTATGACTGATCCTGACGGGCCCGATCTGAGTGTTGCAATATCAGTGGATCCATTCCGAGGTTCCTTAGTTTTAGACGGATCAACTTTCACATATACCCATAATGGGGACGATCCCACAGCCGATTATTTCCACTACACCTTGGACGACGGGATCGGCCATGCCGTTTCTGGAATAGTTCATTTAAACGTGGACATAGCATCTTTAGACGTAGCTGCAGTTGCTTTACCTTCGGCAGGACTAGACAAAGTTTCATGGGACCCTGAAATTGGAATACGAATATCATCATCTGATAACTTGGGTGTTAGAAACATAGCTGATGCAATCTCATTATTTGAATGTGCCGACTCTCTTTGTGATGACTCACAATTGACTCAGGTAGATGGTGAAACAACCCAGCTGGCAGAGACTTCAAGTCAGATTCTCAGTTTTATACCAGACGTACCTTTGTATGGAGGAACTACCTACAAGGTCTCAGTGAATCCAAATTCCGGCATTGAATTAGCCGGTGGCAATATACAGGTTTTATCAGGTCTTATTGAGGATGTTAGCTCTTGGACATTCACTACTGCTGAGATGACAAGGTTCACCCTACCACTTCTGATTACTTACAGCGACTCAGAATGTAGAGGGGAACAAGAACCATTGCTTGCGCATCGGATCGGAGAGCGACTATGTTTAACTCTAGAAGATATTGATAATCTTCTCTACGGAATGGAAGAGGACACACCAGGTCATTATTTCGATGACTTGAGTTCCGGTAAATTTGCAATATCTCCAATTCGTGATAGGGCTGGCCACGTTGTTAAATCCGTCCAAATCGACAGAAACAAACCGTACATTGGCGGTAATTGTGGACGCCTATGGGAAAAAGAGGCGCGCAAAGCTTTTGATTCTTGTCCTGATTGGGCAGAAGACACCACAATACGCGAAGAAATGGACCAAATTTTTGATCGATTGAGGTACAGAAATATAGCGCATAAAGATGGCTCATATAACTTGCTAGCGCCATACTTGCCAGATAGGGACTGGCTGATCGATGATTCCAATATGGGAAGTGAGCAAGATAGAACAGGAGAGTGGTCGCATTATTTTAGGAATGTAACTCCGATTTACGTATGGGGTGTAGGAGGACCAGATAGCTCACCTTGGAGCGTAATAGGGATGGCATCACCTCCAACGGGCTCTCAACAAACCGCACTTGATGTATCACATGAAGAGGCCCTCCGGACATGGGGACATGAATTGGGTCATGCGTATTTTGGATTGCCCGATTACTACCACAGAGGCGAACCTGCTGGGCCTAATAAAACGGGACCCCTAGATATTATGGGTGACAGGGATGGTAATAGTAGTGGCAAAAAGTGGCCACCTTTCACAGCATGGAGCATGGTTAAGGCAGAATTCGAAGAACCAGAAGAACCGTTCACAGATGCGCAGCTACTGGTGAATATATATGGACCTCGATATATAACTGATGTTGATAATGCCCTTGATCTTAACGGTATTACTGGGGTTCTAAATAGTAGAGGAAATGCGAACGGATTTAACATAATTAAGGTACCGGCAATAATAGAGAGAGACACTCAAGAAGTAAAAGGACACTATTTGCTAGAGCTATACGGCTCTACTGGATATGATTCACAAATATATGTGAATTCAGATTCGGTTAATTTTGGTGATAACCCAGGAGCTTTCCCTGGTGGAATAGCCATATGGAAATGGGATAAAACTGAACAGAAAGTGCAAACAGATGTTTGTGAACAGTATTTCGGTGATAGAGTACCTCACTGCGGCGCTGACTTTTTGTTCCAGAATGGAAATCATATTGACCCAATAGAGTACTACCCGAGTATTCCTAGTGTTACGCGTGGTAATGGTTCTGCTTGGCCAGGCACTTCATCAGGGATAAATACCCTCTTCCCGTGGTGGTATTCGGCACAGCTGCCATACGGGTCTGATTATGATGCAGAACTAACGAATATGCCGACTACTATAGAGTTGCCGGTATTAGAAATCGCACCGTTTGATGAGGACCCTAATTTTGGTGGCGGTAACAAAATAGCAACCATAACTCTCTCATTTGATGAATTTATAAATGATATAAAAACAAAGGTACGGGATGATTCACAGAATGCTAATAGTGGTAATTTGAATGGGTATACACTGAGCGATGCCGCTGCATTTACCGTGAGTGTACAGAAACATGAAACACCAGAATACATGACATATAGAGACCATGTGAGGGAAGGACAAATCCAGTTTGCTCAACAAGGCGCGATGTGGGATGAAATGCAGGCCTATGGGTTCTACAGATTTACTGAATAAGCCACAAAAGAATAGAGATTGCAGCCATTCGAATTTAAAACTTCATAATAACCACCTCAGGAGCCTAAGTCCCCCGAGGCGGTTATTGTATGTAAATTGTCTATCCCTGGGTTAATGCTAATTCCGCCAGATACTACGCAAAGAGTTTTTGTGCTTACCAGATTTTTCTCCTGACACTGTTTTATTCCTGATCCCTAGTGATATCATCAATAATATTGTCTCAGTAAGGAGAAAGAATGTTTCATATTAAAAGAGTATTTAAGGCNAAGCCNGGTCAGTCTCGTAAAGTTGCGACTCTAGCCTATCAGGCGGCAGAAACCTATAACGGTGCTGGACAGCGAGGGGAGTTTTCAGTTTATTTTAATCCTGGTACTACACCAGGAGAAAAAGATATTGTTGTACTACAGTGGGCTGATGAGGCCTTGAAGTCCGTATTTAGAGGTGAGAACGATATACCATCTAGGTCCCTTGAGATTTGGAAGGAATTAATGACGCTCACTGAAGAAAATTGGATTGAGTTTAACGAGCTTCTGACACCGGATAAAATGGTTAAATGAACCAGTTCNTGNAGATGNCTTGATGTGANAANCGAGTNTCGAGTTATTGCCCGGTTGAGTGANAAAAACATATTTTTAAAACTTAAATCATGAGACACAAAAATATCGCAGTAATTGGTGCCGGTATCGTAGGCGCATCAGTGGCTTTCCATTTGTCCCAACATGGGATGGACGTGTCAGTTTTCGATAAAAACCAGCCTGGAAACGGTGCTAGTGGGCATTCATTTGCCTGGATAAATGCATTTTCCAAACAACCTCGCCACTATTATGATTTAAACTATCGTTCGATGGACCGTTGGCCTAGATTTGCTGAAGNTTTGGGTGAAGACATTGGTCTCCGTTGGGGTGGAAACGTCACCTACTGTTCGGATCCTGATGAAGGTAAAAGACTGGCTTCTGAGTGTGAACGACTTAACTCATGGGGATATTCGGCGAGGTTAATATCATCTGAGGAACTATCCAGNCTTGAACCGAACTTAAAAATTGGGCAATTTCATACCGGTATTTATACCCGTGACGAAGGACACGTTTTACCTGTTAAGGTGACGGAAGCCTGTATGCATAAGGTTCAGGAGGCTGGTGGGAATATCTATTTGAACACCCTTGTCGATTCCATAACCCAAAGCAACGATAAAGTTTTTCTGCGCCAGAATGACCAGGAAATGGAGTTTGACCAAGTAGTGATAGCTGCGGGAATAGACTCCACTACACTTGCTAAGACAGCGGGTATAAATCTGCCTCAGAGGAGGAGTCCTGGGGTGGTTGTAAAAACAAAGCCCCTGCCCTCCTTCATCCATAGTTTGGCCACCATATACCTGCCACCTATCAGCAAAGAAGAAAAAGAAATACATATCAGGCAAGACATTGATGGCGCGGTGATGATCGGCGCTGGCGATCAAGAAAGTGAAACGGAAGATGATTCGCAGGAATATGCTGATACGCTCATTCGAAGAGCAGCGCTATATTTTGACCAGCTATCTGGTGTTGAGGCTATCAGGGTTCCTGTGGGTTTCAGGCCTATGCCCGAGGACGCTCTTCCGGTAATAGGGTTTTCACCCCGGCATACGAATATTTATCTAACTCTGACGCACAGCGGGGTCACACTTGCTCCATTAGTGGGTGCTTTGGCAGCACTGGAAATGGTCACAGGAATACCCAATAATGATTTAGACCCGTATCGTCCGGCCAGGTTTGCTTTCAAGGGCTGAACGTTTGAATTCGAGTTGTAGATTTATCCTCCAATACATATAGTTTAGGGATGTTATATCCAATCACATTGAAATTTAATTAGTCAAAGGGAGAGATATGAGATTAGAGAATAAAGTTGCCTTGCTAACTGGAATTGGTCAAGGAATGGGCAGAGCCACAGCTAGGTTGTTTGCCCAAGAAGGAGCCAAAACAGCACTCTCAGCAAGAGGGGAAGAGCGTCTTAAAGAGACAGCAAGTCAAATAGAGAGCCTGGGAGGAACTGCGATAGTAGTTCCTGGGGATCTTTCAGAAAAATCGACAGTGGACTCAATCGTGAAAAATGTGGTGGATAAATTTGGAAAAATAGATGTTTTATATGCTGCTGCTGGTGGTAATTTTGACCCGACCCGCAGCTTGGATGATATCGACCAAACTTTTTGGGATAGTACTGTTGCCAACACGATGGACAGTCTTTACAACCTTGCTCAGGCCGTTCGTCCTGTTATGAGGGACAGTGGAGGAGGATCAATAGTAACAATCGGAGCTAGTTTTAATGTACGTCAGGCAGGAAATGCTTCATATGGAGCTGCGAAAAGTGCAATTATCGGAATGTCACAAAATCTGGCAGGTGAACTGTATGGNGACAATATTAGAGTAAATACCATAGCTGCTGGTTTGTTTAGAGGTAAGCTTTCAGATGGGAAAGTGGGAAATGCTGAAGTTAATTTGAGCCGGACTGGTTATCCTCAGGATATCGCCAACGCGGCGTTGTTTTTTGCATCAGATGAATCTGCTTGGATAACTGGGCAGACCTTGGCTGTTGATGGTGGTGTAGATGTAGGTGGCCGTGGCCTATGGGACCATGAGCGATAAATTTAACGCTTGTATCACTACAGGAATTGTATGCAGGCCCAANTGCCCTCCAGGTAGNCGTACGAAACCTCAGAATAGACGGTACTTTGGATCCTTAGAAGAGGCNTATGTGGAAGGCTTTAGAACCTGTCTCGTTTGCAAACCTTCTGAAGGGCCCCCAGGACCATGGATATCAGTTAAAGACCGCCACAATTAATTAAACAGCGGTTAGTCAGATGCTTCCGTTAGACTAGTTAAAAACAAAGAACTAGGGGTATGGAATGATTAAGAATTTNTCGGTTTTTTATGTCGGAAACATAGACTTGGAAGANGTAGGGCTTGATGGGATTCCGGCTAACGATAGACGATACAAGAATAAGCAATTGATNCAATCTATGGAGACAGCAGAAGAAGCAGCCATCCTTATGGATGAACTTGGTTATTATGCGCTCTGGATGGCTGAACATCACTTTCAGAGAGAAGGGTACGAATGTATTCCCAATGTAATTATGATGGGTACGCATCTCGCTGCTAAAACAGAAAGATTAAAGTTTGGGTGTGGGTTCAATATTGTGCCTATGTGGCATCCTCTCCGGTTAGCTGAAGATTATGCCATGGCAGATGTACTCACTGGAGGGCGGATGATATTCGGGGTGGGGAGAGGTTATCACTCTCGTGAAGTAGAAACGTTTGGTTCTCCAGTTATAGATAATGATCTAAATAGAGAATTATTTGAAGANCAAATAGAAGTCATTTTAAAAGCTTTTAACAGCGAATCATTCAGTCATCATGGGAAGAACTATACGATTCCTGCAAGCGTCCCATATAGGGGATATGACCTTGAGGAGATAACCTTGGTTCCAAGGCCCNTGAACTTGCCTGTGGAAACTTGGCAGCCTGTTGTGAGCGGTGGGAGTATCGATTTTACAGCCAGAAATGGATTCAATGGTGTGGTCGCCTTAACCGGGGAAAAATTGGTAGACCAGGCGTTTCATAAGTTTAGAGATGCATGCGCAGAAAATGGAAGAGGAAATGTGCTCGGCAGCAATTTGGCTCTAGGAATTGGATTTTACATAGCGGATAACGAGAAAGAAGCGATGGAGAAGTTACGCCCTTTCCATGATGAGCGATTTAAATGGTTTGCGCCGTTTGGGTTTGTTAGATATGCAGATGAAGATGGGCGCGTTTGGGGAACTCCGGGNGCTCCGGCGAGAACCCCCAGGATAGAGGATGGAGTNGAGCAGAAGGCATGGATATGTGGCCCACCTTCTCACCAAATAGAATTTCTTAAAGAAATTGAAGAAAAATACCCTGGCCTTGAGAACATTATCCTTCATTGGCCAGAAGGTATGCCAAGGGATGAATATTTGTCTCAGCTCAGGATTTTTGCAAAAGAAGTTATGCCAACCTTCACTGAAAGGTAAAAATACTAGCATCGCTATATTGGATCTTCCTTAAAAANCCCAAAAGTGNGATAAATAAAAACATTGTAATATTGGAAACCTGTTGTTTAGTAAAATGCAGGTAATATCATGAAAATGGGATGTTTTAATGGCTGAAAAAACTCAAAAACTTGTCAACTGTTCCTGGCTTTTAGAAAGAATCCATGATCCCAACATTACAGTATTGGAAGTGTCATCTGATCCTGAAGCCAAAGCCTATCAAAATGGTCATATACCGGGAGCANTATTTTGCTTTTGGAAGGACCTTTTATGGCATGAGAGTGACAGAGAGTTCGCCACATCTTCTGAGCTTGGCAACAGGCTAGGCCAGTTAGGTATTTCTACTGATTCGACCATAGTGCTCTGTGGCGATCCTGTCCAATATGGAACCTATGCTCTCTGGGTAATGACTATGGCGGGAATAAGGGATGTGAGGATTTTGGACGGTAGCCGGGTACGATGGATTAAAGACAGCAATCCTTTGACATCTGAGGTTCCAACACTCAAAGCCGTCAAGAATAAAATACCAAAACCCAATTTCGACAGTCGGATTGGAAGAGACGGCGTCCTAAACAAACTAAATTCCACAAATAATATACTTCTAGACGTCCGTTCTCCGGAAGAATACCGGGGAGAAAGAGTTAGCCCTCCGGGAGGATTCGACCATGGTGCGGAAAGAAAAGGGCGAATCCCTGGGGCAGTGCACCTGTTTTTTCGCGACTTATTAAATGAAGATGATACGTTTATATCTGAAAAGGACCTTGAAAAAAAATTCGCCAAAGTAGGCATTACTGTCGATTCAGGAAAAGAAATTGTGAGTTATTGCAGGCTAAGCCACCGGGCCACTTTGTCGTGGTTTGCTATCAATGAGATTCTAGGCATCGATAATGTGCAGATCTATGACGGCTCATGGACGGAATGGGGAAGCATAGTTGGGTTTCCAGTGGAGCAGGGATAAATTTTCTAACTTCAGCAAAAGGTTTCTGATATGCCTTCGATAGATGNAAACGGTATAAATATTTCGTACGACTCTGTAGGCAAAGGACCGTCAGTAGTTTTTGTTCATGGTGGATATGGAGGCGCTTCCTCAACCGTTGTGCCGAGGGATGAAGGTTGGGTGGAAGGATTGGCTGATTCATATAATGTCGTAACATATGACAGAAGATCNTCTGGNCANACATCTTATCCTNCNTCAGAACANACATTGGATATGTTTGTGGANGATCTTNCNGGNCTGTTANATGGGTTNGGCATATCTAAAATGTTTTTGATNGGATCTTCAGCTGGAGGTCCAATAGCTTTGAAATATAGNTTCAAATATCCAGAATCTATCATCGGATTAATACTCGCCAATACTAGTTCCCGAATATGGNCTCATGAAGGTAGATTGGCAGCTTCTAAAGAACTTGAGAAACGGATTGCTTTGTTGAGAGAAAGGGGATCAGAAGAGGCATTCAATATTTTGAGAGGGCATGACCTAGATGCAAAGCCGTTTCATTTGGTTAATCAAAAGCCGAACCCGACGCCAGTAGGGTTTGATACAACTCGAAATCAGAAAATAAAACGTCTCCAACATGCTTTGAACCGTGAGAGGAAAATAAAATATTTTGCCGGTGAACTCAGGAACCAGGCAGCGTATCTTGATTCAGATGTGACGGCGAACTTGAGTTCTATAGAAATTCCTACCTTGGTAGTCCATGGAAACTTGGATACTCAGGTTCCATATGATCTTGGAAAGGAATTATCCGTACAGATAAAAAGTGCGAGGTTTGTGACAATACCGGAAGCGGGCCATGGGATCATGCAATGGTCGGAGGCTGTTTCCGCAATACGAGAATTTTGCGACGAAATTCTGTCACGGTAAAGGGGTTAGTTTTGTCAGAAAATAACAACGTGATCTCAACTGTATACCCAGATGTTCTCACAATCTGTACTTATACAGAGTTTGCTCCTTTTGCCTATGAAGACGGAGGAGAGATTCTAGGAACTGATATTAGTCTGTTGACGGCATTTGCACGAGACATAAACTTAGAAGTGGATATTGTTAAGAGAGCCTTCGCAGGTTTATGGGAAGCACCTGGTAATGGTGATTGTGACATATCAGCAGCGGGTATGATGGAATATGAGGATCGAAATCTTGGAGAAAATGCGGTATGGAGCGATCCTTACATGCTTGTGACTAGGTCATTGTTGATACGTAAGTCCGACAAGGACATTCTCCGGGGCCCGACGGATTTTCAAGGCAGGAAGATAGTTGTAACCCCAACCTCAAGTGCTCATATAGATGGAATCATCAGGTATGAACCGCTAGGAGCAACGATAATCCCGCTTGTGCCTTCCCAAGATGAAATCGTGTCACAATTGTTGGCGGGAGAGATAGACGCATTTGGGGAAGGTGATGTCAGTAATGAATATCTTGCCGGTAAATACCTTGATGATTATGGGAGGGAATCACTCGTTTTGACAGACATTCATCCTATGGAAAATCCGGAACTTTTGAGGTTTGCTGTAAGATCAGTTGATGAACGACTTCCAGATAAGCTGAACGAGTTTATAGCGAAGACTGAGAGGGGTATAAATGCTTAATGTAGCTGTGTTGGATGACTACCAGAATGTTGCGGCTGGATTCGCAAATTGGGGTCAACTATCGAGCGAAGCTAAGGTTACAGTTTTCAATGATCATATCCACGATTCTGATTCTTTAGTGAAAAGGTTGGAATCATTNGAGATCGTTTGTGCTATGAGAGAAAGAACTCCTTTCCCTATCGAAATATTACAGCGACTCCCTAAATTGAAATTATTGATTACGACCGGTATGAGGAATGCGTCAATAGATGTTAAAGAAGCAAATAACCANGGTGTCATCGTTTGTGGAACAGACGGTCTTCCCTACCCGACAGCTGAATTAGCCTGGGGGTTGATTTTAGATTTAGCTCGAAACATTGCAAAGGAGAATGAATCAGTTAAAAGAGGAAAATGGCAAACTACGGTAGGTGTTGGATTGAACGGAAANACCCTCGGCCTGATTGGTCTAGGTAATCTTGGCGGCCAGGTGGCTAATTATGGAAATGCTTTTGAGATGGATGTGATCGCTTGGAGCCAAAATTTAACTAAAGAAAAAGCAAAAGAAAAAAATACAAAATATGTTTCTTTGGAAACCCTAATGGCTGAATCAGATTTTATCAGTATCCACACTGTGCTTAGCTCAAGGACTAAAGATCTTATTGATGCATCTAAACTTAAATTGATGAAAAAGACTAGTTTTCTTATCAATACTTCTCGAGGCCCAATTGTGAATGAATTAGCACTGGTTAATGCCTTGAGTAAAGGTGAAATAGCTGGTGCTGCATTGGATGTGTTTAGCTTGGAGCCATTGCCTTCAGATCATCCTTTAATCACTTTAGAAAACACCATTATTACCCCACATATTGGATATGTCACAAATGAAACGTATAAGATTTTCTACGAACAGACAGTAGAATGTATTATCGGATTTATTCGAGGAAACCCTATTAGAGTAATAAGCCCTATCTGATTTAACTAAAGGTTAAGGGCAAGTTTATGGAGGAAATAGCAAATGCCATCATTCGATATTGTTTCAAAAACAGACCTTATGGAAGTCGATAATGCTGTTAATGGAGTAAAACGTCAGATTACACAACGGTTTGATCTTGCGGGAACTAAATGTGATATAGCACGAAGCGAAAACACATTAACTNTAACCGCNGACGACAATATGAAGCTGACGCAATTGCACGACCTGTTGAGGCAAAATTTTGCCAGTAGAAAAGTCGATGCTAAGGCACTGGATTTTGGAAAGGCGGAAAATGCTTCGGGAGACTCNCTAAGACAAGTAATATCCATTAAGCAAGGAATTGATGCTGATCTTGCTAGAAAGATTAATAAATCCGTGAAAGGATCCAAAATGAAGGTTCAGATTTCTATAAAGGGAAGTGAACTTCATGTGTCAGGTAANAAACGTGATGTACTTCAAGAAGCCATAGCTTTTATAAAAAAAATGGAAACTGATCAGCCACTACAGTATGTAAACTTTAGGGATTGATTACACGTAGATATTTTGCATCTGCCATACGTCTAGTGACTTCAGTATAGCTGTTGTTCCTTGGGATCTTACTGAAACATATTTACTGTCGTCACGAGAGGGATAGACTCGCATCGCAACGCATTGCTTTCCGTTGATAAAGACCTCCAAAACACTCTTATCCAAAAATATCCTGAGGTTCAGGTTTTCATCAGGTGTCAGATATACCGGAGCTGTTTCTGGGGCTCGGGAAAGAACATCCGCGGATAGAGACGAATAAGATGAGTCGATAGAAATAAGACTATCGGAAGCATCCAATCGTTTTCCAGGTTCCCATCCATCATATCGTTCCCAATTCCTAAATCCCCGATTCCGATAAAAGCATATTCGGGTAAATTCTTCCTTACCAGGAGACCTAAATACTGTTANTTCTATCATAGGAGAACCATTCGTATCGATCTCTGCTGTTATTTCTAAGGCATCACCAACGACCCCCTCTAATAATATTTCTTGATTAGCAGGGATTTCCATATTCGAGATTTTTTTATGGCTCCTTCGGAGCGACTCAATATCCCCTGCCGGCTCAATTGCTAACATGTCTTTTCCTATANGGTCCTGATCTATTAACGACAGTCGCCTGGGAAGGGTCATGATTTGATTCCAACCCTTGCTGTCCATAGCAGGATTCATGTTGAAGATGACCAATACACCACCTTTACCGTCAGGTGTNGCGGATGGTGCGTGAACACCTCCAGGGCCATATGGTCCAAAATTAAACTCATGATGGGAGGTAACCACGAATTTATCTCTTTCTTGATCGTAATCACCCAATAAGGCCTGTCCACCACTCATGTGACTAAAAAATAGAAGAACATGCCTTTCCCCAATTGGCCAGAAATATGGGCACGCACCGTCGTCCCCTACTAAGGTAAAATGATCTCCTTCAAGGAAGGGGTGGAGGTATTCCCAATTGATTAGATCCTGGGATTTCAGTAGAAAATTTGCCCTAGTTCTCCTTCCAGAAGGGATATGAGGCAAAGTACCACCTGAAAGAGAGTAATAATATTCACCCTTTTTCCAAATGCAGGGATCGAANACCCGCAGTTCTGGGGGAGCACCCTCAGGTTTTAGTTTTATGACCGGTTGGCCGGTTAGTTTTTCCCAGTTGAGCAGAAGCGGGTCACTAGCTATTGCTATCATATTNCCTGCGCCAGTTCCGTGGTACATAGCAATAACTCGATCAATTTCAACTAACGTGGCCCCAGAGAAGCACTTTTCTTCAGGGTCTGGGTAGATGGCATATGGTAAATCNTTCCAGTTAATTAAATCTTTACTTATGGCATGTCCCCAGTGTTGCCTGGGATCTTCAGGAGGATATGCTTGATAAAAAAGGTGCCAATTGCCCTCCCAATAGCACAACCCGTTTGGATCATTAAGGGTGCTTTCAGGATTGACGTAATGGTAAATTGGCCTGAATTTGTCGGAAGATAATTTACTTCTTGCATCAGCCATACGAGCTGTGAGGGGATTGTCCTTCAGTTCTGATTCTTGTTCTTTAAGTGTTGATGAGAATGTGTATTTGGGAACCAAAGAAGTGTAATCGTTGCTGGACATTTAATTTCCCTTAATCTGCAGCGACAAGAAATCGATATAGNAGATAAATGATCAAAATAACTGAGCCTATTATGAAGGTNGAAGCTGATCTCATTNNAAGAACGTGCTAGTCGAAAAATTTCCTAGAATAGGATTTTTCAACGCAACTTTGGTATTACTTCTTTACAAAATAGTGAAAGCGAGTTTTCTACCATGCCTGCAGGGATTTCTTCTCCTGCGTTAAACTCCGCTGCAATCCCATCTAGAGTAAGAACATCAATCATATTTCTGAGTTGATCCACAACAGTATCCGGATCCCCCACTGCTACCTTTTCTCCCTGTATATCGGTCCAGTTTATTTCCGATAGGTTTTTGCTAGTATTGCCTTCAGTATTTAATGATGCTGTTGCATTGCTACCTAGCTGAGATCCCAAACGTCTGAATTGTTTCATGAAACTCGCTTCCGAATTTGCCAAAGCTTCCTGGGTAGAGTCTGCTACGTGCACTGGAACCCTTAGCAAAATACTACCGGTATCATGACTGGATTCCTTAAGGGCATCCCGATATAAAACGACTTGCTGAGCAACGTCGGATAAAGAAAGTCCTCTTACTCCAACAAAAATTGGAATTCCCATCTGTCCCAATGTGGTGAAAGTTTCAGAGGTTGTGGCTGCTATACGCATTTGCGGGTATGGATTTTGCAACGGTTTTGGGGTTAAGCACACATCTTCATAACTGTGATATTTCCCGGAATAGGTGAAGCTGTCTTCAGTGAAAGCCTTCTTGATTATCTCCATGGACTCATAAAATCTTTCCCTGCTTTCGGTGTATGGTATGTTGTATCCATTGTAGGCACTAGGAAGCCCGCTCCTGCCGATACCAAATTCAAATCTTCCTCCGCTGATATGGTCTAGGGTTGCTACCTCTTCGGCGATCCTGAGAGGGTTACCAAGCGGTAATATTTGTACCGCTGTGCCAATTTTGATTTTTTCTGTTCGGCCCGCTATCGCCGCTGCTAAAACTAACGGAGCAGATAACACCGAACGGTTTGGGTTAAAGTGGCTTTCGGCTAGCCAGACCGTATCCAGCCCCAGTTCTTCAGCGAGTGCGACATGGTCGAAGGATTCTTGAAAAGCATCCTCTTGTCCATTTCCTTCTCTAGTATGGAATTCCATGAAGCTTCCAAAATTCATTCTTTATCCTTTGTGAACCAAAAGGGAGTCAACAATTTTCTGAAATTGGCATCAGAATAAAGAGACTAGGTTTAGAAATCAAGAGTAGGAGATGGGAATTCAACTTCTAGCTTCAAACGTTCCAGAAGGGCCAGTTTTTAAATGGGAGTTGTCATTTAGGCAAACAACGGACCATCCCTTACTGTTGAATATGAACCTGGAAATTGAAGTGTTATCCACACCAATTTTATATATCAACCTTTGGTCAAAACCCATGATGTAATGAAATATTGACCTCATAGTATTCCCGTGACCTATGATAGCTACCTTTAAGGATGTTGGGTTACTACAGAGTTTGCGGTTATAAATCAGTTCATCTTCGAGCCAATTCGTTGCTCTTTTTTGCACTTCCCTTATGCTTTCCCCATCGGGCCCTACAAAGTCTCTACCCTTTTCCATGATGTANGTCATTGTATCGTCGGTATAGGCTTCCTCGGTCGGGACACCACGCCACCCTGGAATTTGTTGTTCTATTATCTCTGGAATCTTCTGGAAGCTATTGTTTGGATTATCCATACCTGTGAATATGTTTTCTGTTGTTTGAATAGCTCTAATCAAAGTTGAGCTAAAAACTTTATCAAAACCTATCTTTTCATTCTTAAATCTTTCCCCTAATAATTTGGCCTGCTCGTGCCCTAGTTTAGTAAGTGGTGCATCGAAATTAAGGCCGGCTGCAAGACCCGGGGTAGCGTTCGATTCCGATTCCCCATGCCTTATAAAATAAATGTCACAATTAAAGTCTTTATGTATCATGGCTTTGTTCCTAATTCCTATATCAGATTTATTGAACCTAGAAGTTTATATTCATATTTTACGGGAGATTTCATGTACGCGGGTTTAGTTATTACTTCAGCAAATGGTGATGTAGGCATTGGGGAATCCATAAAAGTGTTAAAAAATGGTGGAACTGCCATGGATGCTATTGTCGCCGGTATTAGGATGGTGGAAAGTAATCTTTCAGACCATTCTGTCGGGCGAGGAGGATTGCCAAATTTACTGGGTCAAGTCGAATTAGATGCCTCCGTAATGGATGGACAGACCTTGCGTGCCGGTGCTGTAGCAGGACTGAAGAATTTTGAACATCCAATTTCTATTGCCCAAAAGGTGATGGAGGAACTTCCACATGTCATGCTTGTAGACAGGGGAGCCGCCAAATTTGCGAAAGAAATGGGGTTTCATCCTAGGAATTTGCTCACCGTTGCCGCAAAAAGGAAATGGCTGGAAGGTCTCGACGAAAGAGGAGAAGGTTTGCAGGGAATGGATAAGTATCTCGATAATTTAAGGAAATATAGCTCAAATTTGCCCACACCTAAACACCTGGGAACAGTTAACTTTATAGCTCGAGATAGGCAAGGGAATATAGCTTCTGGTGTATCAACTAGTGGCTTGGGTTGGAAATATCCCGGTCGAGTAGGAGATTCCCCAATAATAGGGGCTGGCAATTTCGCAGACAACAGGTATGGGTCAGCTGCCTGTACAGGTAGAGGTGAATTATCTATGAGGGCTTGTACTGCTCGTTCCGTGGTGATGTATCTTCAATCCGGTATGACTCTGATGGATGCGGGACAAAAGGCCATGGAAGATCTGAAAGATTATCAAGACTCTTTTGGTACCTATATGAACATAGTATGTATGGACAAAGACGGCCAAACCGCTGCCTTCAGCTTTGCTGAATCAACCACATATAACGTACAAAATGAGGAAATGGATCGATATGANGAANTNCCCAGNANAAAGNTTAACATTTGATTCCNAAGGATCCGATTNANCAGCAANCTTCACGATNGNAATGAGGNCCTACAAAGGAATATCAGANCTCTTTGGTGTTAATATGCGNCTAATCAGTAGATTAAATATGAAAGGAGGCAGATTATGCATGACCTATNAATTCGAGGAGGCACTGTTGTAACAGCCTCTGGNCCNAGNAAGTTGGGTATCCTTGTCGATGACGGGCGGATCACTTCTTTATCGACTGAAGAAATAGATGCAAATGAAGCTAAAAAGATTATTGATGCCGAAGGTATGATCGTAGTTCCAGGAGGCATAGAACCACACGCTCATATAGGAGGGCCACGCCAACCTGAAAGGTCTGGTGCGGAAGTGGTATCCAAAGCGGCCTTGTTAGGGGGCACAACAACAGTACTGGATTTTGCAACTCAAATCCCTGGACATGATTTATATCACGCCTTGGAAGAGGCTGAAGAGCGATGGTCTGGTAATGCCTATACAGATTACGCCTACCATCCAATTTTGACTAACGGTGCGGATGAGGACAGCATATCCCAGATCAAGCAACTCACAAAGGAAGGAATAGCAAGCTTCAAAATATTTACAACTAGTATTCGGCCCCCGAGCCCTCAGATGCAAAATAACCATACCGATTTTGGAAGATTGGGGACCATTATGGAACAGGTGTCTGATTCAGGATCGATCTTACTAGTGCATTCAGAAGATGATGAGATGGTTCATTACAACTATGACCGGCTTAAAGAGACTGATGAATGGGAATGGTGGAATATGCATAGAGTCCATACTAAACAATCAGAAGATGTCTCATTCAGGCGGGTTTCACGGCTTTCAGAATTAAAAAAATGCCCTATCTATTTTGTACATGTTAGCGCTAAAGAGGGAGTAGAAGAGGTCTCCAGATGTCGGGCTCAAGGGTTACCGATTTATGGCGAAACTTTACATAACTATGCCTGTTTTACATTTCAAGACTATCGCAGTAAAAATGGTATGAAATATCACACATATCCTTCTTTAAAAGGTGAAGAAGATCGCGATTCCTTGTGGGGGGGACTAATGGAAGGNACTCTTTCAACTATAGCCACTGATTTNGTCTCGACGACCTGGGAGGAAAAAATTAAATTTAGGACCGTTGCAGANGTAACAGGTGGCCATAATGGTATTGAAACNAGGATGGGTGTTGCATATACGGANGGGGTTGTNAAAAGAGGAATGTCTTTAGAAAGGTTTGTAGATATAACATCAACCAATGCCGCGAAAATACTTGGTATGTATCCTAGGAAAGGTGTGATAGCCCCGGGAAGTGATGCAGATATCACCATTATCGATCCAACGGTGGACAAGGATTTATCCCTTGATGATTTGCATCTGGAGGATTACAGTATTTGGGAAGGGTATCGAGTGAAAGGATGGCCAAAATCGGTGGTACTGCGTGGAAACATATCTGTGTTGGATGGTGAACTTCTATCGAAACCATCCCAGGGTGAATTTCTTCCGAGGTGTATTTCATCTGAAGTTTTGGAAGGGCCCGTTTGTTAACAGGATATTTTTGTGACTAGATTTAGTTACCAAATTGATATAATCCCCATAAAGATGACACCAATGCCAGAATGAGTAAGCGTTGCAATTATAAATTTAAAAGGAAAAGGAGAACTCCATGAAATTTGCGGTTAGAAACACATGGGTATGCCAAAGGGGTAAAGGGCCTGAGGCCATGGAAGGGTTTAAAATTGTCGCAGAAAATTACAGGAGTATGGGAGTGGGATGTCGCCTGTACGTTGATATATCAGGGGCAATGGATGTTGTCGCTATGGAATTGGAAGTGGATAGTTTAGACGGCTATTTCACAGGACAAAGGGAATTTTATGCCGGTATGGATGAAGCGACTAAAGGTTTAATCGGTTCGATAAATGGCGACACTGCCTCAGGTAGCCGTGTCCTGTACGAGATTATTGATTATTAGAATCTGAACCTACAATAGTCTTAGAAAATGCGACGAAATATAAAATCAGCCGGCGAAGCGGTTGGCTNCGTTATAAGCTAAAGTATCCTTGCCTGCTGGAAAGCGTGTTTTAGTTCTTTAATTTCCTCTATGGATAATTCAGGGGTGGGTTTCCTGGGTTTGGTGGCTTTGTATCCAAGAAGGTTCAAACCTGCTTTTAAGGCAGCGACACCTTTGTTCATTCCAATATAGTCTGCATGGATAAGTGATTCTTGAACGATTTGTGCTTCGTTAAAATTTCCCAATTGCACTAGAGAAATCACTTTGCGGCATAAATCTGGGGCCCAATTTGCAAAGAATAAACAAGCCCCTTCAGCCCCTATCATNGCCCCTGGCATCANTAGGCTTCCATTACAGGTCCAGAGTTGGACCTGTGGGTTTATTAATGAAGGCAATCTGCTTTCCCACCTAAAGTTCAAGGAAATTATGTAGGCATAAATACCTTCGAGGTTGGTTATTTCACCGATTTCTTCCGGTGTAGCGTCTACATCCATCGCTAGTTTAGGTTGATGAATAGGTATCACTGGGACGGGNCTGTTTCGAGTCACCATTTCAAAGTAATCAACAACGGATTCCGANCCCTGTTCCNTNGGNATTTTTGGAATNCTAACCCTTACCATGTCAGCGCCAATCTTTGCATATTCCTCGGCCTGCATAGATGCAACCGTTGGGGACAAAGTGTCTATCCCTGCTATTACAAACTTTTGTCCCTGGTGTGCTTGGCAGACAGTCTTGATGATCTCCGTTTTTTCTGTTTGGGAGAGATGAAATTCTTCTCCNCCGTAAGAGCCAATAACAAATCCACTTAAACCGGTATCAACCCATTGCAATATGTTTTGTTCTAGGAGCTGTAAATCCNGTTTGTCATTATGGTCAAATGGTGTTGGTGTTGGCGCCACTATTGGAATACTGGCTCTTTCTGGGATTGTACTCAATTTAAGNATCTCTTTTTGTTATCAAATTAGGAACCGTTTGCCCAGCCTCCGTCAATAATGTGGGCCTGTCCAGTAGTGAAANTGCTTTCATCTGAGGCTAAATATAATGCTAACGAGGCTACTTCGTCTGNTGAAGCAATTCTCCCCATTGGTTGCCTCGCCTTGAAATCCATAAGGGCTTTTTCATAATCACCAGTGTCTCTAAGTCTTTGCCTGAGCGAGGGGGTATCTACTGTACCAGGACAAATACAGTTACATCTTATACCGGAATCGACGAAATCTCTTGCGACTGATTTAGTTAACCCAATAACTGCCGCTTTTGTGGTGCCATAAATGAACCTATTTGGTGCAGCTATGACTGAAGATACCACCGAGGCAATATTTACGATCGATCCATGTCCTTTTGCTTTCATTCCCGGGATTGCTGCCTGGATTGTATGAAACATAGGTCTCACATTGAGGTTCATGGCAAAAGAAAATTCGTCATCTGATGCATCCATAATGGTTCCGTGATGAACAAAGCCTGCACAATTTACCAGCACGTCGGGGTCAATTTTTTTAATCGATGATTGTAATTCACTCTTGTTGGTTACATCTAATTCAAAGGTCTCCGCATCAGGTAAATCAGATAGNAGAGGTAGATTTATATCAGTTGCGNTTACGTCTGCCCCTTCCTGTAAAAATCGTTCCGCTATAGCTCTTCCGATCCCTTGTCCTGCCGCTGTTATAAAGACAGTTTTGCCTGCTAAATTCATGTTATTCCTCTTCAATAATTAGAGGCGGTAAACTAATTTGATTGATAGGTATGATACTAATTTCTAGGCAGAATGAATATCAGGGAGATTTTGGTAATGCATACTATTGGTAAAAAGGGGCCGAGAAGCCGTGTTAACATTCCGTTATATAAACACAGGAATTAGTAAGGAGTGACGGGAAAATGGCGCAGACCGAAATAGAAGAACGTTTTGACAACTCTTTTACTGAGAAGTTCGGGTTCCCAAAAAGTAGGGCCGCCAACAAAGTAGTGGAATCCTTGCGGGAGTCGCACATTACTTTTATAAGAGAGGCCCCTTTTATGGTAATGGCTACCTCAGATTCTTCCGGAAAATGTGATGCTTCTCCTAAAGGTGGTCTACCAGGGTTCGTTAAAGTCTTGGACGAAAATACTCTCCTACTACCTGATGTCGCAGGNAATAAGCTTTTTCAGTCATATCAAAACATACAAACCAATCCTCATATAGGACTCATATTTTTCATTCCCGGATTGAATGAGACGTTGCGTGTTAATGGCAGAGCGAAGGTAATCTCAGATGAGGCTGTTGTAGATCTTAAAATACAACTGGAAGTGTCCAATCCTGATGAAGATGCAAAAATTTTACAGGGCGTGTTGGTGGAAGTTGAAGAAGCCTATGGTCATTGTCCTAGGGCTTTTAGTTTTTCCTCTTTATGGGATACAGATCAGATAAATCAAAACAGAGGCGCAGGCGCCAAACTAAACGACTGACGACATTTATTTGGAGTTATTGAATTGACGACTATTAGCTACAATCCTCAAGGAACGTACTCTATAGGCATTACCGACGAGATTTTTATTCAAGACGGAAAAGAATCTTTTGAGGCTAGAATATACCAACCTAAAGGAGCCGGTCCGTTCCCCGTATTACTCGATGTTCATGGTGGGGCGTGGCAAGGCGGCACCCGTCTTAATGGGTACTATATGGATGAAAAGCTAGCAGAAAGCGGGATTTTGGTAGCAGCCATAGATTTTAGAGTTGCCCCGCAGGGCCCCTACCCGGCTCAAGTAATAGATGTTAATTATGGTGTTAGGTGGTGGAAACATGAATCCAACATTTATAAAGGTGACCCTTCAAGCTTTGGGATCTTAGGCGTTTCTAGTGGTGGTCACACAGCTATGCTAAATGCGCTGTGCCCTGCTAAAGCTGAGTACATAAAACGACCCTTTTCTGTAAATGCGGCCCCGGTAGATGCTTCAGTTGATTATTACATTGGGATATCTGCTGTACTAGATTCACATGAAAGATATTTGTATGCTAAAGACCAGGGTATGGAGAGCTTAATTCAGGGTAGCTTGGCATATTTTGGGGATGAAGAAAAGATGAAAATTGGAAACCCTCAAGCTATTTTGGAAAATTCAGAATTTGAAAAATTACCGGCGGCCCTTCTTATCCATGGATCAGATGATGCAAATGTTCCGAACCATATCCCTACGAACTTTGAGTTAGCTTATGAGTCGAAAGGTGGGGAGATTGAATTGGTTGTATTTGATGGTATGCCCCACAGTTTTGTGAGAGATCCGCAGCCAGAATCAGATGAGGCAATCGAAATCATGAAGACTTTCATATCCCGCCAACTGTGATTTTGTAAAATATTTACTCCGGACAATCTTGGTGGATTAATTTTTCCTGTTTCAATTCCTTCCACAAATCGGAATCTATTTTTATTGAACCCATTGCTATATTGTCTTTTATTTCCTCCGGGCTCCGAGGTCCTGGAATAGTTGCTGCTACGGCTGGGTGCATTAATCCGAACTGTATTGCAGCTGCTTTAAGAGGTACCTGATGACGATCGCAAACCTGTTTTATCTTTTTTGCCCTTTCTATTACTTCAAGGGGTGATGGGTCATAAAAATAAGTGCTTTTAGTATCCAGATCAGATGCTAGTATTCCGCTATTGTAAGGCCCGCCGAGTATCAGACTTATATCTTTTTCCAAACAGAAGGGCATTAATTCNTGGAGGGCGGAGTGATCAAGCAATGTGTATCTGCCTGCCACAAGGAAACAATCAAAATCTGCATCTTCGGCGAACTGCCTTAGCATCTCCCATTGATTCATACCTGCTCCTATAGCTTTTATGACTCCCTCCTCTCGAAGTTTTGCCAAAGTGGGGAATGCTTCATTCAAAGCAGAATTATAATGGTCGTCAGGGTCGTGTATCAGCACTATATCTATTGAATCTAAATTCAATCTTGTGAGACTTTCATCTATGGATCTAAGAATCCCCTCTTTTGTGTAATTAAAAGGGATATCTTGCCCGGGAATTATTAACCGACCTACTTTACTGGATAGGACAAAGTCGGTTCTTTTTAATGTTGAAAGAAATTCCCCATTATGTATTTCACTCAGCCCTGATCCATACAAAGGTGCCGTGTCAAAATACCGTATGCCTTGTNCATAGGCATATTCCAGGGTNNTTCGGGCNGTTTTAGAATCTAGTCCCCCTAAAGGGGCTCCACCCATACCNATCCTNGTAACACTAANGTCGGTTTTCCCTATNTTTGNAGTATCCAAACTNGTTTTCATATGCTACACCTNAATGTGAATTATTATGTGAGNCCTGATAACATCACAANNNATTTTACCTAACNACGAGATATTTCTATACATGTCCAATNCACAAATGACTCCCCGGCGTATTTTGATCTTTGGATCTGCAATGCATATATGGAGCGATCTGGTATTTGCATTGCTGATACCGCTCCTGCCTGCTATTAAAGATAGTCTAGGTTTGACTTATGCCGAGGTTGGGTTACTCCGGTCNACTCATAGTGGGGCGACTGCTGTATTGCAGGTCCCAGCAGGTTTTTTGGCAGAGTATTTCGGAGAATTTTGGATGCTTGTAACGGGTAATTTATGGGCCTCTGCAGGGTTAATAGGAATGGGGATATCAAATGGGTTTTGGTTGCTATTTGTGTTCGCAATTATTGGAGGTCTTGGAGGGGGAACACAGCATCCATTGGCTTCCAGTATGGTTTCTAGAGCATATAACGATTCCGGCCGCTCAGCAGCCGTAGGGACTGTAAATTTCTCAGGCGATTTGGGAAAAATGATTGCTCCAGCATTGGGCGGAACTTTGCTCATTATATTCGGTTGGGGTGGGACTATGTTTTACATAGGGGCCGCAGGAATTTTCTTAATGTTGGTGACCGCAGCTTTTAACCGCAACCTTAATATGGGGCGCCCTAAACCAAATGTGACCACCCTTTCCTCAGGAGACGTCTTAGGAGAATCAACTCAGAATCAGGCATTTATTTCATTGAGTTTCATAGGGGCATTAGACAACGCTACTAGGACAGGGGTACTCGTTTTCCTACCTTTTATTCTAGTTGGTCACGGAATGGGCACCGGTGAAATAAGTATTGCCTTATTTCTTTTGTTTTCCGGTGGAGCCGCGGGTAAATATGTATGTGGATGGTTGGACGGCAAAATTGGCACGGTTAACATTATTTGGATAACTAAAGGGATGACGGCGGTATTTGTCGTCTTATCACTTTACACTCCGTATCTGCTTATTTGGCCTCTTGTACTCGTGATGGGAGTTGGTTTAAATGGTACCTCTAGCGCCCTCTATGCGACTGTTGCTAAGTTTGTACCAACCAGTCGGAGGGGAAGGTATTATGGATTTTTTTATACTACCAATGAGATAGGTACGATTGGAGCGCCTTTATTGTACGGGTTTGTGGCGGATGCTTTTGGCTTGGTTCGTTCTACTTATGTAATGGGCTTGGTTACTTTTGCAATACTTCCGCTAAGTCTTCGGTTGAGGAAATACTTGTCAAATGATGTCTTGTAGTTTTTCTACTTTTGTTGATATACCTGTATTCGGTGGCGATTAGTTTCGGTTACGTATACCCGGTTTAACTTATCCAATTTGATTGAAACTGGGGACCAGAAGTATTTTTCTATATGAGCGGACTCGCTGTGTGGATCNTTATCATCAAGGAAATCCAANTCTATATCCATGTTTGATGCTTGNCGGGCGTNATTTTCTTCGACATTAGTGCTTAGNAATTCACCAGCCCATTTTGAAATTGTTCCCTCGCCTCTTAAATTTTGGACCATAAGACCCTCATCATTTATTACTTTAACTCTTTCATTTCCCCAGTCCGNTATGTAAGTTAATCCATTCTCATCGACCACCGCACCAGAAGGATATTTCAATTCATATGAAGGGTTTGACTCGTTATGGATGACCGATAAGACATCCCCGTCCATGGTTAATTCTTGTATGCGGNTATTTCCCCAGTCGGCGATGCACAATGTGTTTCGAGGAGTCAATGATATACCCCATGGTAGTTCAAACTGACCTTTGTTTTTTCCTTGGTTACCGAAAGTGGCTATATGGAAACCATCAATGTTAAATTTTTGGATCCTGTGATTNCGTGTATCTGATATGTATACGTTATTTTCAGAATCAACAGCTAGTCCCGATGGACCGTTAAGTTCGCCTTCACCTTGACCGTAAAGTCCCCAGCGGTTTAAAAATTTACCTTCTAAATCAAATAAATTAACAGTATGAGTATAGTCGTCGCATACAAGGATTCTGCCGTCGTTCGTAGCCTCAACAGCCGAAGGGGACTGTAGCTTTCCCTCCGAGGTTCCGAAGGTTCCAAATGTCCCATAAAATTCACTGTCGAGGTCTAAGACAGTTATTCTAACCCCTCGTTCTCCATAATTTCTCGACTTATTTGTTACGTANAAACGNCCATTTGGAGCTGACACTGAGTCTGTTGGATACTCAAATCCCCTCCCTTCCATTGCGACAATTCCTAGNGTAAGCAANTATTCAATCATTTNCCAGNTACGCTAATTGAAATTCTCTGGAGGTGGTCAAAAGACGAAGTACACCAGTTATTTTGGAAACTGGATCNTCAATCTCTTNAGCATATNTNACTAAAATATATTTAGTCTCATCAGAGACTTCCAGGAAGCCTAGTTGGTCAAGACAATTTGAGACTGTCTCCTCACTGGATAGAAGCCCACCACTGTTTATTATCAATGTGTCTACTATCCTGCGAACACCTGGGTTTTCGTAATCGCTCAGCTGCTCTGATGCAAAGTTAATCCTCTCTATTAGTGTCCCAGTATCAATCCATTCTTTTCCTTCATGCCAGCCTTCCACGCTCGAGGGATTACTTAACTCTTGACCCATCCAAACGATCTGTTGATATTTCAGGATCATATCTTTATTTGGGAGATTGAATTGCCCTCCCAGTCTTAAAACAGTTGCCGCAAATTCAGCTGGTCCTTTCACCTTTTTGTACCTAACATTTTGGGACTTGAAAAAATCTGAATTGAAGAGGGTCCGCAGCATCGAAGTTATGCTGTGATTCGAGTCGAAGTACTCTTGAACCAGCTGATCAATTGCCTCTGGGTCTCTGGGTGCTACTGTAGACCATGAAGGGACCGGCGCCTCATCCGCCACAAAAAAGTGATAGAGGTGTCTTGCTATAAATCTCGCTGTACTTTCTTGTTCGCAAATTATTCGGATAATGTCCTGACCGTTGAAACTACCCTTTTCCCCTAAAAAGGTTCGTTCTTCCATATCATGATCGTCCTCTCGGTATTCGAAATGGTAGGCGATTCTTCCATAAGGCCAATCGGAATCTCTTTTTGCTCGGACCATCATGTACTCAGTGTTTCCGATAGTCCAGCCCGTGAATGCTCTAGCACATTCCTTTACGTCTTCTTCAGTGTAATTTCCAACACCCATGGAAAACAGTTCCAAAAGCTCTCTACCCCAATTTTCATTCATTGCATCCCTATGGTTCTCTTGGTTATCTAGCCATACGATCATTGCGGGGTCTTTTGAAAGTTGCAACAATAGGTCGTCCAGCCTTCCTGTGCCATATTTTCGGAGCATATTTATCTGATCAAATAACACTCTTCCATTAATGACCTTTGGTACGCCAGTAGCAAAAATACTGTGCCAGAGAAGGGGGATTTTTTCTGTTAATGGATTGGCTGTGCTGATCATTCTGTATAGCCAATTACGGGATGCTCCTGGGGCGTTTATCATTCCTGATGCCTCCCCATCAAATCTTCTTACAATATGGTCTCCCATCCAATCGGTAAAATTTGGGGCAAGAAGGTATTCAACAGTATCT
>PAON01000043.1:0-21090 GCA_002708495.1 Dehalococcoidia bacterium
TTATATGAGAATAACTTTTGGACATTTTCACCATAGGGTCATTAAGACCCATAACACGACCACCAATATCCGGTATCACAGGTTCAGGCACAACAAACGTTTCCCCATAAATGCTATTAAATCTGTTAGCGATGTCTCTTGCAAGTTCAACATGCTGCTTCTGATCCTCCCCAACAGGGACCTCGTGGGCATCATAAAAAATTATGTCACCAGCCATCAATACCGGATAATCCAATAAGGCGGTCGATACACTGCCTCTACCTTCTGATTTGTCCTTAAACTGTGTCATCCTTTCTAACCAGCCGAGAGGTGTCACACAATTTAAAAGCCAACATCCTTCAGCATGGGCTGGAACATGACTTTGGACGAACAGTGTGCTCTTTTGGGGATCCAGCCCACACGCAAATAAAATTGCTGCAAGATCTCTAGTTTGAGACACAAGTTGCACAGGATCCGGGTTTACTGTTAAGGCATGGAGATCAACCACACAAAAAAAATTCTCCTTTTCTGACTGTCGATCTACCCAACCTTTAAATGCACCCAGGTAATTACCCAATTGAGGATCCCCACTTGGCTGTACCCCGCTAAAAACTCTTTTTATTTCTTTCATATTAATGCCTACAATTATTTTCAAAAAAAAACCGCCCCTCGAAAGGGGCGGTTGTATTACCGCGGTGCCACCCTTATTCCTCTTATTAACTAAGAGGCACTCTATGGAATTTAATTCCAGGCTCTTTTAACGGGGCCTATCCGTCCACTAACCAACCTTAATAGATTCGCTAACAGCAGCTCCCAGGTCCATTCACTACCTGCGCTTACACCGGCTCTCAGCTTACCCGGCTCTCTTAGTATCGCTAGATGGTTACTACTCCTGTTCTTCGCCTTTTAAGTAAAATCATTATACCGCATGATGTCTACTGGAACGCCGGTATCACCTCTTTTCCAAACAGCTCAATTGAGCTCATAACTTTTTCATGAGAAACTTGGTCTGACTGCATAATTAAAAGAAGTTGATCTACACCAATTTCCTCATGGCGACGAACAGATTCTATGCATGATTCAGGGTTACCGGCCACTATTACACCTCGTTCAGCCAAAAGTTCTGCCGGCAACTCTCCTAACATCGCTCTTGGCGCTCCTCCTCCTCCTAGATCTTCTTCACCTCCCAAGAATCTTGAGAAATTCGCCTGTAGATGCTCAGGTATTCCTCCCCATGAGTCTAACAGTTTTTCATACACATCTGCCCTATCTGCAGTATAGGGTCGGTTAGGTCCAAAAAATTCCTTGATAGCACTAGCCCCAATCTCTTTTGCTTCTTGATCATCATACCCACAATGTCCCAATGTGAAATTAGCCCATTGATTGTTTACAAATCCTCCAACGGGGTTTGCATTTTTTATATTCTCTCTGTAATTTTCCACATGTTCCTTCATACCCGCAGGAGCACCGGATCCAAATGACAAAACGCCTATTCCTTTTTCAGCTGCCATTTCATAACTACTAGCCTGCGTGCATGCCATCCATATTGGAGGGTGAGGAGACTGTTTAGGTTTGGGTAATATTTCTCTTTCTGGGATATCAAAATGTTTACCTTTATGTGAAAATAATCCTTCAGTCTGCCAAATATTAGGGATGATATTCAAAGATTCTTCCATGATTTCTCGGGTATCCCTAGGGTCGATTCCTAGCCCTAGTTGCTCATATGGGCTGCTGCGCCCCACCCCAAACTCAACTCTGCCACCTGAAAGGTGGTCGACCATAGATATTCGTTCTGAAACTTGTACTGGATGATGATTAGGCAGGACAACAACACCAAACCCTATCCGAATTTTTTTCGTCAACCTTGATAGGGCGGAAATTATCACTTCTGGTGCAGAGGACCCAGAGAAGGTTGTCAAAAAATGATGTTCTACAAACCATAAATGATCAAACCCCACCTCATCGGCCAACTGACACTGTTCGATAGTTTCATCAATTAAAGCTGAATAATCAACTTGAAAGTCGTTGTGAGGACGCTGCATTTCATACAGAAGTCCGAATTTCATATCCTATCTCCTAGACAACTAATTCTTATTTTTGTGCAGTCTAACACAAGCAACATTAGTCCTCGATAAAGCTGACTTTATGTGTACACTATCAACATAATTTCCGTCATCCATGGTAGGAGGTAGCATGAATATTTTGATAATGGCTGCTGGAGCTGTAGGTGGTTACTTTGGCTCAGTTTTGTCCACCTCTAATGAGGTCACGTTTGTGGCTCGAGGAGAGCATTTACGAAAAATTCAAAAATACGGTCTTTCCATAAAAAGTGTCACCAGCGGAAATTCTGTGTGTTTGTCTAAAGCTTACAGGAAGCCGCCTCCGGAATACCAAGCTGATCTGATTATTTTTTGTGTAAAGGAGTATCAGAATGACGAGGCNAGTGAAATCATTGCCANTTCAATTTCAGNTNATACTACCATCTTGACCTTGCANAANGGCTTGGGAAGTGGGGAATTCTTAAGNCAAAANTTTGGTANTGAAAAAGTCNTTCTNGGAGCGGCCTATGTCGAAGCTTCCAAAGGCGANCCCGGAGAAATAGTGGAACACGGAGGNGGNTGTCGTATAACTTTCGGCAAACAATCAGACCTACAAGAAGACCGCATAAAAGAANTTTCAAAGATGTTTGAGGGCTCCAATATTGATTTCACAGTGTCAGAAAATATTTATGNTGATCTTTGGCAAAAATTGGTATTCATTAGCGCTTTGAGCGGTATGACATGCATAACCAAATCCACTTTTAAGGAAGTAATGGACAACCCTTTAACACGAACTATCACCAGAGACCTTGTGAGTGAAACGGCTTCAGTGGCATCGAAAGCAGTTCCGGATTTTTCTGAGGATACTGCCCAAAATACGATTGACTACCTGCAAACTCATAAAAATGATCTAGTATCGTCAATGCATCAAGATCTATTAGCNGGCAGGCCCATGGAAATTAACGCAATAAATGGTGCAGTTAGTCNGAANGGGAAAAATCTTGGCATNCCCACTCCGATCAATGACATGATAGCCTCTTGCCTTTCATTGCAAGATGCTAGAGCAAGAAAATGANTAATAACTCAGAAAAGGGAATTTTATGAAATATTTCTATAGCGCCGAAGATGCTAATCAGCGAGAACTTGCACCTGGAGTGAAGTTAAAAACAATGTGGGGAGATAAGATAATGATGAGTCTTGTCGAACTGGATCCTGGTTCCGAAGTTCCTTTGCACAGCCATACCAACGAACAAGCCGGTATGGTACTTGAAGGAGAGTTCGAATTCACGATTGGGTCTGAGTCCAAAAAGGTGAAAGAGGGCGAGTATTACATTATCCCGGGTGGTATAGAACACAAGGTTGTGGCGGGGTCTAAACCTGCAAGGGCCTTGGATATTTTCAGTCCACCCCGTGAGGATTACAAATCGTAACTAAAATATAGGGTGTCTATTCGAATAGGCACCCTATATTTTTTAGAACAGAACTATCTATGCGCCAAACCGAACGTCAGCATTAGGGTCGCTATAGTCGACTCCTTTTGTAGCCCAAAAAATCTTAGCAATTCCATCCACTGCATCAACCAATTCCTTCGCTGAAGATGAACTTACCCCTTGCTTATTGGCNCCCGCTAGTTTGTCCGCGTTCCAGAACAGCTCGTGGAGATTTGGATAATCAGAAAGATGCTCTGGCTTGAAATAGTCTGACCAAAGAATGTTAAGTTCGTTTTTAACTCCCTGAGCATGCTCTTCTTTAACCGCCACGTATCGTGCTACTGAATTAGGCATNCCCGGATCTGGAGTACCGCTAGAAAAGTCCACGGCCTCGAGTCTTATCGCCATTTTCAGAACCGTCTGCGCAGCTATCTTTGCACTAATTGGGTCATATATACCACACGGAACATCACAGTGGGCTTGTACATCTCCAAAGAGTCTTGAAATGATTTTCATAAACAACCTTCCTTAAAACTGACCTTGCTCTCCAAGGCCCAAAACTTTAATTTATATCAGAAACCTATCGACCAGTTTCTGACTGTTAAGATACAGAAAATTACTGTCCAAGGCAACAAGACATCAAATGAGGATTGCAAAGGTTCTATGTTTCATATTAGAAGGGTGAAAAATCGCAGTATGGAACCAACATTAACCAATAATGTTTTGATATTAACGAAAACTTTTAGATTTCCCTACCGGAGCCAGATCGTGACATTCAGAAATCCAATAAACTTCACGGATACATTAATAAAAAGAGTGATAGCAATAAAGCATGACCGCTTAAAAATTAAGGAAGGATCTATCTATCTAAACGGGGAAAGTTTAAAGGAACCATACATAGAAGGATTACCCAAAACAATGGACATTGAGGAAACATTTGATTGGACCCTGGGAGATGATTCAGTAATTGTTCTGTCAGATAATCGATTGTCAGGAAATTTGGACAGCCGTGTACTGGGAGCGATCGAGTATGGGCATATATTAGAGGAATTTGTTATGAAATTATGGCCGATAAAATTCCGCAACCCCTAAATAACAAGCCACAACAACTGATTTAGTAATATAATTCGGCCGACAAAACAAATTACGACTAACATCAGGGGTGTTTTATGTCAGAGACTATAGTTCTATACACTAGCCCAGACTGTACTTATTCGGACGCCTTAAAAGAAGAACTTATAGATTTGGCACTAGATTTCGAAGAAATAAATCTGGCTCTAAATCCGGAACTCTGGGAAAAAGTAGAAGAATTAACTGGAGGAGAAAGAATAACTCCAGTTATGGTCACTGGAGATAATGTAGAAGTAGGATTCCATGGAGTTGGTTGAAGTTACTAGATAACCGTGGCCGTGAGCCACAAAAACTAAATATCAAAGTTCTATTTATGCTGATTTAGTTTCCTGATTCAAACTTTGTTAGCAATGGAGTTGCAATGATTTGGGTACGTAGAATAATTGCATTGCCTTTCATAATCATGGCCTTCGTCACCTTTCAAGTTGGTGTTCTAGCCCAGCAGACAGCATCCAATCTCATCAACCCATCTTTTTACCTGGAAACTCTAGCAGAGTCTAACATCTACCAATTTCTATTAACTGATTTGCCGAAAACAGCACTAAAAGACGTGCGGAAAGCAAATAGTAACCCTATTATCGAGCAGAGCGGATTATCCGATGAAATTATCATCACCTCGGTAAACGAAATTATCCCACCCGAGTGGTTGCAAACCAATTTTGAATCCGCTGTCACAGGGGTTGGTGACTACGTAACTGGAAGGAGTGACGAATTCACCATTTCGATACCGATAGATGAAAGAGTCCAAGCAGCATCTAACCAAATAACTTTTATATTAAATGAAAGTGATCTTTATAAACTTGTCATGGAAAATCAGGTTCGCCCAGTTGTGTCTCAAGCGTCAAAAAACGAATTGCCTTTTGACGTCTCTGTTAATGAGGACCAACTAATGGGTTCGATCCAAAAAATAATATCTAAGGCGTGGCTCACTGGGCAAATAGATTCAGTCCTTGGTGAAGTGGTTCCCTACGCAGTCGGAGCTAAAGATACTTTCGCAGTCGTGGTAACTGTAGATGATCGGGTTGAAGTAGCAGTCGCGGAAGTCAAATTNTTAATGGCTGAGGCTAACGCTTATGAAGCATTATTTGAAGGCTCAATTGCTCCAAATATATCCTCTTCAATAGGTAATGCTGCAAAATTGCCCTACGGCGTAGAAATTACTAACGAGGAAATATCAGCAATAATAAAAAAGACAGCCCCACCTTCCTGGATGCAAAAAACAACTGAATCAATACTTGATAATGCCACCCCTTATTTGGTCGGGAGAACTGATGAATTTTCTATCTCAATTGACATAGAGCCAAATAAAGAAGAGGCGGTGAGTGATTTGATGGCCCTCGCAGGTCAAAAATTAAACGACAAATTGGACAGCTTACCCGATTGTGACGCTGATGAAGTCGCCAATATACTGAGCAATCCCGTTGGNGGGTTCCCATCATGCTACCCAGCGGACCCAGCCCTTAAACGACAGATGCAAAGTTATACCAAAGCATACATAACCACAGTTATATCAGCGGTAAGGCCNCAGATTATCAATACAATTCCTAACTTAATCGAATTTGATCAAGACTCCTTGAGGCAGGTAGTTCCCCCAAAGGCATTGGATTCTTTTGATCAAGGTAGAACCATTATGCGAGAAGGCTATACNTTCAGGGAAACTGATTTAGAAAGCCTTATCAAACAAGGTGCAGGTGACAATTCTTGGAATCAGGTTACTGCTGTTAGAAATTCTCTATCAAANGGAGTTCAATATAACGATCAAGATTTTAGGGTTCATATTGAAACAATAACTGCCGATGGTGGCCAAACACTATCAATGCTTGACCAACTTCGAGACATACTGAAGTTAGTACATATGTTTAATTTGGCAGTTTACATACCGACTATTCTAATAGCNGCTCTAGTGGGGTTTTTAGGTGGGCGGGGATGGANCCNGAGACTCATGTGGGCTGCTATAGCCATGTTAATTGCATCATTTCTGGTCTATGTAATCTGGGGTCCGATTTACTCGTCTATAGCAGANCCAATCATTCATGTACANATAGATCAAATCGCATCACAAACTAGCGGACAAATCGCACCTCAATTCTTGGCCACGGAATCATTGGTGCTTCAGCAAGTCACCAGCATTGGGAAAATAGCGATATCAAAGTTTATATCAGGAATATCGAGTACTGCACTCATAACATCAATTATCTCGGTGATGATAATTGCNGGATGTGTAATTTTAAGAAAGATAAATTNTAAAAAGNAATTTNAGGNTAAANAATATGGCTAGGATCAAGCAAATAACATCAAAAGCCGAAGTGTCAGAAGAACATTATGAAATATTTGACTCCATAGCTTCTTCCAGAGGGAAAATAAGTGGCCCTTTCTCAGTGCTACTACACAGCCCAGAGGTTGCCGGAAGAGCGGCGCATCTTGGNGCGTACATACGCTTTGAATCTTTACTTGAGGACGATGAGAGGGAGGTTGCGATCATTACTGCTGCCCGGGAAATGAATTGTAACTACGAATGGGCAGCTCATGTACCAATAGCTATGGAGGCGGGNGTAACCCAAGAAGTTGTAGACGTCATAAATGAAAGAGCTTCCACAAACAAGGTTGCCCCCAACTATTCACTGGTAATACAGTATGCAAGACAATTAATAAATGATAAAAAAGTGGACCAAGAAACGTTTGATCAGGCTGTTTCCAAATATGGAGAACAGGGCGTCACAGAATTAACGGCCACCATCGGCTATTATGGGATGCTGGCATGTGCCCTCAATGTTTTTGAGGTAACTCCGAACTCTGGCAAACCAACCCTAATATAACTTAAGGAAGATATTGGGTAACCTCTTCATATTCCTTGTCAGTCAACTGCCAATCTGCCGCGGCAGCGTTAGAGATAACCTGTTCAGGTTTGGTTGCACCAGCTATTACTGAACTAATATCACCGTTATAAAGCAGCCAGGCGAACGCCAAATCCAAAACAGTTTTACCTCTCTCTTTGGAAAAAGTGATCAACTTCTCAAGTAACGCATAATTATCCTCAGTAAANAATCCCTTATTGTCAGATTCCAATCTGGATCCTGCTGGAGGTGGAGAGTTTTTTCTGTATTTCCCTGTGAGAAACCCATTGGCTAGTGGGAAATATGGAAGAATTCCAACCCCGTATTTTCCACAAAAAGGAATCAGTTCATGCTCCACATTCCTTTCCAGCATACTGTAATGTGGTTGTGCACTTATAAAAGTCTGGATTCCGAGTTCTTTGGAAGTCCACACAGACTCACAAACCTGCCATGCAGAAAAATTTGAACAGCCAAAATACCTTATTTTGCCTTGGGTTACCAAATCATCCAAGGTTCTCAAGGTCTCTTCTATGGGCGTATTTGAATCCCACCAATGAATTTGGTACAAATCTATATAATCGGTGCGCAGGCGATCTAAGCTATTTTCAAGTTGCTCTATTATGTGTTTTCTGGAATTGCCGGCTTGGTTGGGGCCTTCAGACATACGACTTGAAACCTTGGTAGCTATTACGGCTTTCTCACGTCGACCTTCAAGGGACCTGCCTATATATTCCTCTGACAAGGTACTCCCGTAGCTATTTGAAGTATCAATCAAATTGATTCCAACATCAAATAATTGGCTGATAACAGAATCCGAACTCTCGTAATCTAACCTGCCCCCAAAATTATTAGCCCCGAGACCGATGACAGAAACCTCCAACCCGGATTTTCCTAATTTTCTATAGTTCATTAGAGACTCCCGTTATTTACTATATTTTCAGGCCTAGATACGAAATAGCCGTCTTCTTTACTAATCATAAGAGCAAATGCATGTGAATTTATATCCAAGGCCATTTCACGATCTTCAATCGGCCACTGAGGATATTTAGGAATTTCGTATTTCTGTGACTCTTCACCGGATATAACCAATGATCTTACAGCATTATGATCCGGGGTTCTGCCTTGCATAGTATTCCGTAAATAAAGAGCACATTGTTCATCTTCATCTGCTCTTATCCTGCCTTCCAAACCCATTGCCACCAAGGTGACTATCTCTGGTTTTGCCGAAAGTATGTTAGTTACAGTAGCATCTGCTACAGCAAATGAACCTCCATAGATAACCTCTGCGTTAGAAGCCGCTGTGACACCTACCGTTCCCGCCCTTGTAGATTGGATAATTGTTTTACCGGTCAGATCTACATCTTTTAATTCAAAAGGGGAATTTCCGTAATCAAATCCATCCGGTCTTTTACCTCCAACTTCGCCCATCAAAATATCCCCCACACCTTTACGTTTCAAGTCAAAAGCCTCTTCTATTTCAGCAACCAAAATGATTTCCTTTGCGCCGTTTGCAAAAGCTACTGCCTCTGTAGTGAAACAACGAAAAACATCGATCACCACCACGACTCCCTCAGCCTCTTGGGCTCCGGGAATCAGACTTTCAATTCTTATCTCCAATTTATGCGTCCTTTATATCCCTTAATTCTTTGGGCAAGGTGAAAGTTATATTTTCTTCTTCGCCCCCCATTTCAATTACTTTGTCAGGATTAATGAAATCGATAATGCCCCTCACCAATGAATCCGGAGTAGATGCACCGGACGTTATGCCTACGTTTACCGCGGTTGCGATCCATTTAGGATCAAGTTCTTCTACACTATTAATCAAATAAGCAGGGATTCCATTCAATTCCGCAACCTCTTTTAAACGATTACAATTAGAACTATTTTGGGCGCCCACCACCAAAAATACGTCGACATGATTAGCAATTTCTTTTACTGCCATTTGCCTGTTTGTAGTGGCATAACAAAGGTCATTTCTAACCAATACGTCACTAAACGATTTTTGAATATTGCGTATTGAATTTTCAGTATCGTCTACAGAAAGTGTGGTCTGGGTCAAGACGGCCACGGGGATAGAATTATCCCATTCAGGAGATACAAATTCCTCTCTATCATCCACAATTGCCATGTCCGTTTGGCCGGTAGTTCCTTTAACTTCCTGGTGGCCTTTGTGTCCAACCAATATGATTTTTCTCCCCTCTCGGTTGTATTTTTTTGCTTCGTTATGAACCTTAATAACAAGAGGGCAGGTTGCATCCAAAACCTGTAATCCCTGTTCTTTTGCCTTCTTGAAATCTTCAGGAGGAGAACCGTGGGCCGAAAAAACAACCTTCGACCCTATCGGTATTTCATCTACATTTTCGACTGTTATGGCACCTTTGGATTCTAAATCATTCACAACATGTGGGTTATGAACTATTTGATGTTTCACATATATAGGAGGCCCATATTTTTCAAGGGCCAGTTCGACAATATCTATTGCGCGAACCACTCCGGCACAAAAGCCTCGTGGAACTCCCAAATAAACGTCCATTTAGTCCTCCTGACATGATATATATTCGATACCTGATCTAGGATATCAAATAATGTCATATGATTAGGTCGATAAGCTCATTGTAGTAGTAACCTTTGAGTCGTTGTATACTAATCCTATCTAACTGTCGCAATGGAGATTCCACCCCATATGAAATTAGCTCAGCGAATGAGTCGTCTCGGAACAGAAACAGCATTCGAAGTACTAGCAAAAGCCCAACAGTTAGAAGCCAAAGGAAGACACATCATACATCTCGAAATCGGGGAACCCGATTTTGATACCCCCACCAACATTGTAGAGGCCGGCAAGCAGGCTTTATCCGACGGGTTTACCTCATATAACCCTTCTCCCGGATACGATGATTTAAAAGAATCTATAGCAAAAGATATCTCCAAAAGCAGGAATATAAGCGTCAAAAAGGAAAACGTGATTGTCACCCCAGGTGGCAAGCCAATCATGTTTTTCATAATGCTGGCCATGATAGAAAGTGGGGATGAAGTGCTTTACCCAAACCCCGGCTTCCCGATTTATGAATCTATGATTGAATTTTGCGGCGGGACGGCGGTACCAGTGAGACTTGGTGAGGAAAACTCCTTCAATTTAAACATCAAAGAGGTGGAAACTCAGATATCGAAAAAAACGAAACTGCTGATTGTTAATTCTCCTAATAACCCCTGTGGNAGCGTGGTAGACAAAAAAGATTTAGAAGCTTTGTCNAAACTAGCCAAGGAAAATGACATTACAGTGTTATCTGATGAAATATATTCACGCTTNCTATACGAAGGAACNCACCACAGTATCGCAAGTTTTCCNGACATGNTAGATAGNACNATAATACTTGACGGTTACTCTAAAACTTACGCNATGACTGGTTGGAGAATCGGTTACGGTATCTTNCCAGATAATTTGGTTGAACCTATATCTCGGTTAGTGACCAACAGTGTGTCATGCACGGCCAGTTTCACTCAAAGAGCCGCTATTGAAGCAACAGAAGGACCTCAAGAAGATTCAATATTAATGGTTGAAGAATTCAAAAAGAGAAGGTCTATAGTGGTAGACGGATTAAATAAAATTGACGGTATCACATGCGCTGTACCTAAAGGTGCTTTTTATGCATTCCCAAACATAGAGGGAACCGGAATGACTAGCTCTGAATTTGCTAATAGGGTTCTCGAGGAGGCCGGTGTAGCCGTGTTGGCGGGGGAATCATTCGGTGTATATGGCACCGGTTATATAAGAATATCCTTTGCAAACTCAACAGAAAACCTAATCCAAGCCATAGATAGAATACGTAAATTCGTAGAGTCTAAAACGTAAGTCAGCACCGATTACAGTAGAATAGCTTCCGTATATTTTATTTAATGTTGATGGATCATACTAGAATTGGCTACCCTACGTTTAGCATTAGCACAGATAAACCCTACAGTCGGTGACTTAGGTCATAACAGTGACGTCATAATTCACCATATAGAGAAAGCAGAGCAGGAAGAAATTGACATTATCGCTTTCCCCGAATTGGCTGTGACTGGATACCCGCCAGAAGATCTGTTACTTAAACCCGATTTCATAAAAGACAACATGGATGCTGCCGAAAAAATAGCTCGATCTACAGGTGAGATAACGGCTATATTCGGGTTTGCAGAACGTGTGGAAGACAAAATTTACAACTCTGCAGCGATAGCCAGCAAACATGAAATCGTTGATAGCTATCAAAAGATACATCTGCCGAATTACGGAGTCTTTGATGAAAAACGTTATTTCGCCGAGGGATCTGATTTCCCTGTATATGATTTAGGCCAGGTGAGGTTCGGGGTAAATGTATGCGAAGATATTTGGTCTTCACCTGGGCCAAGTGATATCCAGAGCGAACACGGGGCATCTTTGATTATCAATATCAATGGTTCCCCTTTCAGCTTGGGGAAAAGGTCTCAAAGAGAAGAAATCTTAATCGAAAGAGCGAAAAACAATGGCATNTTCATCGCATATATAAACATGGTTGGAGGGCAAGATGAGCTTGTATTTGATGGAGGTAGCCTAATAGTTGGTCCTACAGGCAATATACTCATGAGAGCGAATCAATTCGAAGAAAAAACATATATTTATGAAATTGATCTTCCAACATATAAGCCTAGGACTATGCCGGAATCGATTAACGAGATAAAACAAGTGACCTTACCAGGGACCATAAGAGAGAGTCCATCTATTGTTTCATCACCTACATTTAGCATAATTGATCAGAAGGAAGAGATTTACAGAGCTTTGGTACTAGGAACACGAGATTACGTAAGAAAATGTGGATTCACTAAAGTTCTAATTGCTCTATCGGGAGGTATTGATTCTAGCTTGGTTGCCGCAATTGCAGTAGAGGCTTTAGGCTCAGAAAATGTGAGAGGAATATCTTTGCCTTCCAAATTTTCCTCCATGGGGAGCAAAGTTGACGCCAAACAACTAGCTGACAATCTAGAAATACGAATGGACACGATTCAAATTGAGGAAATTCTTCAATCCATGGAAAAAGGTCTCAGTGATCAATTTCAAGGAACCGAATGGGGGGTCGCCGAGGAAAACCTCCAATCTAGAATCAGAGGCAATATAATGATGGCATTATCCAATAAATTTGGGTTTCTCGTATTAACTACCGGAAACAAAAGTGAAATGGCTGTTGGATATGCAACCATTTATGGGGACATGGCAGGAGGATTCTCAGTAATAAAAGACTTACCCAAAGGCATAGTGTACGAAATTTGCCACTATATTAATATGAAACATGGATACGATTTAATTCCCGATTCTGTCTTAACCAAACCCCCTAGCGCGGAATTAAGACCCAATCAAAAAGATTCAGATACTCTACCTGATTACGATATATTGGATGCTATTTTGGAAAAATATATCGAAGAAGACCTTGGCATTGATGAGATCTTAAATATTGGCTTCGATCCTGATACTGTGGCTGAAATATTGAAACTTGTAGACATAAATGAATACAAAAGACGTCAATCAGCTCCAGGTATCAAAATAACTTCCCGGAATTTCGGTAGAGATCGTAGAATGCCTATTTCCAACAAATATCGACCATATTAAATACATATATTAGTATTGCTGCCGTATAAAACAACTTATAAATAAGAGCTTAAACATGATTAGAAGAGAACGACTCGTACAAACATTTTGCGATATAGCAAAAATTGATAGCCCTTCAGGGGAAGAGGAAAATATGGCTATCAATATTTCCTCCCGATTGGAAGCATTAGGTTTTAAAACAATGAGGGACGCATATGGAAACCTAGTTGCGTCGGACGGAAGGCCAGATCCAATCCTCCTGTCGGCCCATCTGGACACAGTAGAGCCAGGAAGGGGAATAAACCCATCAGTGAAAGGTGACAGAATTGTGTCAGACGGAACCACTATTTTAGGTGGAGATTGTAAGGCTGGAATATCAGCCATTCTTGAAGCTTTAGAATCGATTATGGAAGACGGGGTTGAATACCGTCCAGTAGAACTTGCTTTTACCAGGGAGGAAGAAATAGGACTGGTAGGGGCTCGCAACCTGGACTTCAATTTAATAACCGCCAAAGAAGCGATCGTATTTGATGGAGAGGGACCCGTAAGCCAAATAACCGCATCGAGCCCAACCTATGTGGGATTTGATATAGAAATCACCGGCAGAGCTGCGCATGCAGGAGTAGAGCCGGAAAAAGGTCTTTCCTCTATTAAGATAGCCTCAGAAATTATTACACGACTCCCACAAGGGAGATTGGATGAGAATACAACGGTGAATGTNGGAACTATTGAAGGTGGTACGGTCAGAAATGCGGTACCAGAGACAACTACAATTCGCGGGGAATTTCGTAGTACAAGTATAGAAAACTTAGACGGATTAAGAGTTCAAATAACAGACGTCGTAAAAGAAGTAGAAAAACTATACCCTGAGGCGACAATAGATAACCATTTACACGTAGAATTTGAAACTTATACCTTGACTGACGATGANCCAGCCACAATGAGAGTCAAGGAAACATTGGAAGGCCTTGGCTTAAAACCAAGTATGAAACCATCAGGAGGCGGAACTGACGGCAATGTGTTTAGGCTGAATGGAATTAGCTCCGTGGTAGTAGGCATGGCAGACCATGGCATGCATACAGTGCGAGAGTACGTAACAATCCCCGATTTGGTAGATGCGGCACATCTTTGTGAAGCTCTTTTAAGAACTAAATAATATGTTTGAGTCCTATGTATGAAAATAGATTTAGCATATGGGAAAACAGGTCTAACCATTGATCTCCCTGGTGATCAAACTTCAATAATTGAACCTCAATTTATTCCAGGATTGCCAGATGAACTAGGGGCTATCAAAACAGCTCTCCGAAATCCAATCGGAACCTCCCCTCTCCGAAAATCCATAGAGCCAGGGCAAAAAGTAGGAATAAGTGTTTGTGATATAACAAGGCCTATGCCCAGCAAAAGAATTTTACCTGTCATTTTAAATGAGTTAAAACATATCCATCCATCCAACATAACCATCTTTATTGCAACTGGGACTCATCGTAAAAACACCCATTCTGAATTATTTTCCATGTTGGGCGAACTACCTATGAGCGGAGGTTACAACATTGTCAATCATGATGCTTTCAGTCAAGCCAATCTAACAAAGGTCGGAGTCACTAAAGAACATATCCCAATATTTCTAAACACCGATTGGATAAAAACAGATTTCAAGATTACCACTGGATTTGTGGAACCTCATTTTTTTGCTGGATTCAGCGGCGGGCCAAAAATGATTGCCCCCGGATTGGCTGGGTTTGAAACCATTATGAAGCTTCACGATTCCGACATGATTAGCAACCCCAATTCAAAATGGGGGATAACCCATGGAAACCCCATACACGATTCAATAAGAGAAATCGCCACGCTGTTCCCATCAGATTTCACTTTGGATGTGACTATCAACAAGCACCATAAAATAACGAGTGTCTATGCCGGAGAAATGTTTCAAGTTCATAAGGCGGCATGTGAATTCGCTCATTCCACCGCCATGAGAGAGGTTCCCGAACCATTTGACATAGTTGTCACCACAAACAGTGGATACCCTTTAGATATGAACTTATACCAGGCTGTTAAAGGGATGTCTGCTGCCCACCAAATTGTGAAAAAAGGTGGCAGCATTATATGTGCTGCTGAGTGCTCAGATGGCATACCAGATCATGGTTCTTATGGTGAAATCCTCAAGTCACAGGCATCACCACAGTCACTTCTCAATATGATTGAGGCCTCTGACTACCAAAAACATGATCAATGGCAGGTTCAAATACAGGCCTCAATACAAATGGAAAATGATGTGTATCTAAAGTCAGGAAACCTATCCACAGACCAGATTATTGAGGCCCATTTTCTCCCGGCTGACGACGTTTCCAAGAAAGTGTCAGAATTACTTTCTGAGAAGTATCGAAACGGAACGGTGTGTGTGTTACCTGAAGGGCCTCAGACTATCCCATTCTTGAGAGAAGTAGATAGAGACATACCATATAACTGAATCTGCCCAACTATCCGTTAAAATTATCTACGATATCCAATATATCTCAGAGTAATTCTACTACGGCGCCAGCTTCTTCTAGTTCTTTCTTTAGGTTATCTGCCTCTTCTTTACCAGCCCCTTCTTTAATCGCAACAGGAGCACTCTCTACGAGGTCTTTTGCTTCCTTTAATCCTAGCGATGTGGCAGCTCTAACTGCCTTGATGACGTTAATTTTATTTTCGCCAATCTCTTTGAGATTAATGGTGAATGCATCCTTTTCCTCCTCAGCAGCCTCCCCTGAGTCCCCGGCTGTCGGTGCTGCGGCAACTGCCACAGGTGCAGCCGCGGCGGCACTGACTCCAAACTCCTCTTCGAGATCCTTGACTAATCCAGCCAGCTCTATAACAGGTAATTCCTTTATAGCCTCTAGAATTTCATCTTTAGATAAAGCCATAACTAATACTCTCCTAATTATTTATTAATTTACGTTTCTTTCTACGAAATCTGCTGAACACGGCCGTTCAGCACATTTACCAAACCACTAGACGGGGAATTCAAGGACCTAGCCAACCTAACTAATGGGTTATTCAACACATGAACTAATCCGGCCAATTGTCCATACAACTGCCCAACCAACTTCCCTGCTAATTCTTCTTTACCAGGTAAAGCGGCCAGCTCTTTCAGTTGATCTGAGGAAAGAGTTCGATCACCAATCAAGGCGTTCCTTATTTTTAACTCTACTCCCGAATCTTGGACATATTTAGTAATTATCTTGGCAGGAACTTGCTCGTCCCCGTAGCCAAAAGCTATGGCCGTCGTGCCTTCGATAAGATCTTTAATAGCTGGCATTTCAGCCTGATCTGCAGCAATTTTAAATAGGGTGTTTTTAACAACTTTATACTTGATCCCGTTCTCTCTTAAAGTTGTTCTAAATTCACTCATCTCTGATACATTCAATCCTGAGTAATCAGTTGCTATGGCTATTGTGCAGCCTTTCATAGCTTCCTTAAGTGCATCTACATCTTGTGCCTTTCTGTCAGTAGGCATATCCATCTCCGAAAACAATTGTTTAAAACTTCAATTGGCCAAAAAAAAACCCGGCCACAGCCGGGTCAATTAAATCAGCAAATTTGCTGACATCCCGCCTGTGCAGGCTAATTTTTAATCTGAAAATCAGAGCCCGCAGTCTGTGGCAACGAACTTATTCTACTCTAAGAGACATAATCCCCGCAATATCTATGGAAACACTAGGGCCCATTGTTGAAGTTAAAAAGGCAGACCTTAAAAACTGTCCTTTTACTCCGGACGGCCGACCACGAAGTATAGTGTCAACCAAGGTAGTTAAGTTTTCCATCAACTGATCTTCATCAAAACTAGCTTTCCCAATCGGTGAATGAATCAAGGCATTTTTGTCCAATCTAAACTCAACCCGGCCTTTCTTTGCCTCTTCTATTGCCCTAGGTATGTCTTCTGCCGAAACTACTGTCCCTGTTCTAGGGTTAGGCATCAGGCCTTTCCGTCCCAGAATTCTTCCTAATTTACTTACCTTTCCCATCATGTCGGGTGTGGCAATGGATACATCAAAGTCAAGCCAACCCTTCTCTATCTCGGCTATAACATCGTCATTACCAACATGATCGGCACCCGCCTGTTTTGCAGTCTCTATCGCATCTCCTTGGCAAAAAACCAGGGTGCGAATTTCCTTACCAACACCATGGGGGAGCAAGGCTATTCCTCTAACCATCTGCTCAGCGTGCCGGGGGTCAGCGCCCGTCCTTAAATGCAATTCCACAGTTTCATCAAATTTGGCGGTAGCATTTCTTTTTGTAATAGAAACAGCCTCTTTGGGATCATATGAAAACTCCGGATCAATCTCCGCGATTGCCGTATCATATCTTTTACCACGCTTGGCCATAATGAATTCCTTATACTAGACTAGGTTCGATCAGATTATTCGACGACTATTCCCATACTTCGAGCAGTTCCTTCAATTATTTTCATAGCTCCTTCTATATCCGCTGCATTGAGATCTTTTATCTTGGTCTCGGCAATTTCTTTAACCTTACTGCGGGGTATAGTCGCTACTTTCTCTGCTAAAGGGCTTCCACTACCCTTTGGAATTCCTGCCGCTTTTCTCAATAAATCTGAGGCTGGTGGGCTTTTGACTATGAAATCAAAGGACCTGTCCTCAAAAACCGTAATCTCAACAGGTACTATAGTCCCTGCCATAGAAGCGGTTTTCTCGTTGTACTCCTTTACAAATCCCATGATATTAACCCCGTGCTGTCCTAGCGCAGGACCCACCGGAGGTGCTGGAGTAGCTTTACCAGCCTCAATTTGCAATTTTATCAATCCTATTACTTTCTTAGCCAATGAGAAATTTATCCTTATTAAGTTTTTTCCACTTGCAGAAAATCGAGTTCAACAGGTGTCTCTCTGCCAAAAAACGATACTAGTACCTTTATTTTCAATCTATCGGGATATACTTCGTCAACGACCCCCATAAAGTCTATAAATGGACCTTCAGTAACCCGGATCGTCTGCCCACTTGCAAATCCCACTTTAATTCTAGGTTCATCCGACCGTATTTGATTAAGTATATGGTCGACCTCTTCTTGTTCTAAGGGGACAGGCTTTGGCCGGTTATCACTTTCATCCTCAGCCGATACAAATCCCGTTACTCCCGGAGTATTTCTAACCACATACCAACTATCATCATCCATCTCCATTTGCACAAGAATGTACCCTGGAAATATCTTCTTCAAATTAATTTTTTTCTGGCCATCCTTATATTCCATTTCCTCTTCTGTAGGGACAATAACCTGAAAAATCTTGTCTTTAACGTCCATTGTTTGGATACGTTGCTCAAGATTTTTTTTCACTCTATCTTCCTGCCCAGAATAGGCATGTATTATGTACCAGCGTCTGTTTTCTGTTTGTTCCTCAATCATTGGTAATCACCATCAACCATCTACAAAATAGTGTCAAAAACCCAACCGAACACCAAGTCAGCCGCTCCAAGAACGACTCCCAAAACTGCGGCAACAGCCAACACCATAAGAGTCAGCCTGAAAGTTTCGTTGGTCGTTGGCCAAGTTACTCTACGCAATTCTCCAATAACTTCTCCAAAAATTCGGAAGTTTATTGATCTTCTAGTAGTGCTTCTACCATATCGCTGTTGCAATTTATCTGACTTCCCTATGAAGTGTATGAGCTCTACATCTAGGACAATATTTTTTTAATTCCATCCTCTGAGGGTCATTTCTTCGACTCTTATTGGAGTTATAAGTCCTTTGCCTGCAGTCAGTACAGCCAAAAGTAACGAGTATTCGATTTTCTCCTCTACGAGCCATATATAATTCCTACGTTTCTACAAAAAAGAACCAGATCAGACTACTTAACCTGATCCGGTTGGATTTAACATTATTTTACTCAAGAACTTTGGTTATCACTCCAGAGCCGACCGTTCTTCCTCCCTCTCTCACCGCGAACCTTAGTTGTTCGTCCAATGCGACAGGCCTACCTAACTTAACCTTCATCTCCACGTTATCACCAGGCATAATCATTTCAACTCCGTCCGGGAGCTGGATTTCACCGGTAACATCTGTAGTACGGATATAAAATTGAGGCTTATATCCATTGAAAAATGGGGTATGTCTACCACCTTCATCCTTACTAAGTACATATACTTGAGCCTCGTATTCCGTGTGAGGCTCTATACTGCCTGGATCGCACAGTACCTGACCTCTTTCTATATCCTCTCTATCGACTCCTCTCAACAGCACCCCAACTGCATCCCCAGGTTCTCCTGAGTCAAGGGTCTTATGAAACATTTCAACCCCGGTGACGATAGTGGTATATGTGTCTTTGAGGCCTACCACTTCTATTTCCTGTCCAACGTTGACGATGCCTTTTTCAACCCGACCGGTCACTACAGTACCTCGTCCCTTAATGCCAAACACATCCTCAACGGGCATTAGAAAAGGCTGATCTTTAGGTCTATCCGGAATTGGAATGTAATCATCAACTGCCTCCATCAATTCCCAGACACCTTTCCCCCACTCACTATCTTTACCTTTGTCTTCGGCTTCAAGGGCGTTTAAAGCACTTAGCCTAATGAAAGGAATATCATCTCCTGGAAATCCATATTCTGAGAGTAATTCTCTCATTTCTAATTCCACCAGCTCCAACAATTCTTCATCATCCATCATATCGACTTTGTTAAGAGCCACAACTATACGAGGCACCTCAACCTGCCTAGCCAGTAGAATATGTTCCCTCGTCTGAGGCATAGGACCATCAGGAGCACTAACAACGAGAATAGCACCATCCATCTGGGCGGCGCCCGTTATCATATTTTTGATATAGTCAGCGTGCCCTGGGCAATCCACGTGAGCGTAATGCCTGGTGTCAGTCTCATATTCAACGTGGGTGATAGCAATAGTAACACCACGCTCCTTTTCCTCAGGAGCATTATCAATCGTATCGAATGCCCTAAAATCCGCCAATCCTTCAGAAGCCAATACTGAAGATATAGCTGCCGTTAGAGTTGTTTTGCCATGGTCAACGTGACCGATGGTGCCTACGTTCAAGTGAGGCTTTGTTCTATCGAAAACCTGCTTAGCCAATTCTATTTCCTCCGAATCCCTGGAGCCCACAAGCAGATTTGAACTGCTGACCTCGTTCTTACCAAGAACGCGCTCTTCCACTGAGCTATGCGGGCCTATTTTTCTTTTATTTACCTAATTTTTCTTATTCTATGGTGGAGGGTGTAGGATTCGAACCTACGTAGCCCTTCCGGGCGCCAGATTTACAGTCTGGTGGATTTAACCACTCTCCCAACCCTCCAAATAAACCGCATTTCAGTTTAACATAGGAACATTGGTTGGACTGTCAAGTCAGCGTCCAGCTTAGGCTGATAGCGCACACCATACAAGTCGAATCAAGAAATTGTACTAGCTTAATAAACAAATGGTCAACATAATCAAGTCGGATGTAGGACCAGATTTCGTCATATATTTTGAAGGTAAATACCTTCCGCTTCCCTCTTCACCAAAAAAACCACCTGATTGAGAGGAATTGAATCATTAGAGGCTATTTTTTTACAATCTTCATACTCAGGCGATACCGACACTACTAATCCGTTTTTCTTCTTTAATTTAATTCCCACATTCCCAAGAGACGATTCAAAACTTTCAATTTCTCTGTCCGCCTCAATTCTCTCAACCGGTCTTACTCGTATACCTAACGTGGAAGTTTCAAGCATAATGAAATCGGCGATCCTTTCTTTTATGCTTTCGTCTATCAAAGATGATAATAAAACCCCCGGGCGATTCTTTTTCATTTGGATGGAGGTAAACCACACATCTCTCGCACCTAATTCAAAAAGTTTTTCTTGAACGTACCCTAGTGTCTCCCCTGTAGTATCGTCTAGGTTGGTCTCCAATAGGATGATGCCAGTTTCGTCTTTAGGAACTGATAGGTCACCTATCCAAAGGGATAGAACATTCGGGTATGATTCAGGATCTCTAGTACCTAACCCATAACCAATTGAATTTATATTCATTACCGGCTGTGAAAAGTCGGCCAATGTCGCAAGTAATGCCATGCCGGTAGGGGTAACCATTTC
>PAON01000044.1:0-26153 GCA_002708495.1 Dehalococcoidia bacterium
AACCCAAACCACTTTTCAACAATGGTGGAATAAGTGGACCGGAAATCGTTGTTGAAATGTAAATCCCCTTCCAAGTGATCCGCCTCNTTTATNGANGGATANTGTCCATACATTCCNCCTTTNANNTCNCCNCCNATNANAAANGCAACNCCNCCAGANCCNTGNTCNGTNCCCGAACCATTNTCCTTGATACGNCTTCCAAATTCAGAGAATATCATCACTACNACTTCATCCTCACGTCCATGTTCCTGCATATCATCNTAGAAATCTCCCACCGCACCAGANACTTCATCCCAAAGTTTTGCATGTGTAAGGATTTCCCCTGAATGAGTATCAAAACTACCATGTTGTGTATAAAAGACTCGGGTACCGAAATCAGCTAGCATAACCTGAGCTATGCTTTTCATTCCTTGGGCAATCGGATTTGCGGCGTATTCAATAGCAGAACTATATTTTTGGGGAGCGGTCCTGAGTATATCTGCACCTTTCAAAGCATCCATACCTGTCTGCCCGAGGAAATTAAGAACCGGGTCCTTTCCCTGTACGCCACCATACATATGGGCAAACGCGTCAAGCGCAAGCTTTTTTGCCGACTCATCTTTTATATCTGGGAATAACCCATACGTGTCCAAGTTACCCACTGACGCAACAGGGACTCCTCTCACCCCAAGGGCTCTTGGTAATCCTCTACCAAAATTCACACCAGTTAAGACATTTTCAGCATTCGGATCCAGATCTCTAATAACCCTCCCAAGCCATCCCTCAGTGCCTATTTCATCAGGCTGGGCGGTATGCCAAATATCCATAGAACGAAAATGAGATCTATTTGGGTTGTCGTAACCAATCCCGTTAATAACAGCAACTTTTCCTTGATCATAAAGTCTTTTGATAGGTGCTAAATGAGGACTAAAACCATAAACTTTATCAATGGGNAGGACCTTGTTTTGTTCAATATGGACGGTTTTCCTAAAGTCGTAATACTCGTCATCGCCGTAGGGAACCACAGTATTCAAATAGTCGTTTCCTCCNGAAAGNTGAACAACAACNAGTGATTTGCCTTTGTTTCCCATTAAATCCCCCTNGTGATATCTGAATTACATGAAATGANTTTAAGTTCTGAATAAAGAGATATTACTACCTAAATTATTGTAATTCAATCCATATAATCAACCAATNNCTNGATTTAAANTGCCAATTTNGTAGTAGTGTGCCTTTATAAATGAGTAAAATGTGTCTTCTATTCANAAAAATTCACTGATATAGGGTGGAATCGTGTCCTCATCACCAATGGCAAAAACCTATTCCTTCAACACCTTACAGCAAGCGGGCGAATATTTTCTTAAGCAAGGTTGGACTGATGGCCTTCCCATTAATTTACCNACGGANCAAGAAGTTTNTAAATTTATAGCCCTTTCAGGTAAATCTAATAAAGATGTTATAGGGGTTGAGCCTGTAAAAGGCAGGGAAATTACAATAGGGAAAGTCGCCATAAACTCAGTGATGGCTGGTTGTAAACCAGAATATTTTCCAGTAGTGATAACAGCGGTGGAGGCATTAGTTGAATCAAAATTTAATCTCCACGGGATCACNGCTAGTACTATGGGNGCAGGCATTTTAACGCTTGTGACCGGATCAATCGCAAAAGAAATAGGGTTAAATGGTGGAATAAGTCTCTTCGGCCCAGGGCATCAAGCAAACGCGACCATTGGCAGGGCCCTTCGATTAGTCGTAATNAATTGCACCGGCTCCAGATCTGGAGAAATTGACAAAGCAACTTTGGGGCATGCTGGTAAATATACCTGGTGCATAACTGAGAATGAAGATTTCCGACCGTGGCCTAACACGGGGGAAGACAGGGGTTTTTCGAAAAATGCCAACACCGTTTCTGTGTTCGCGGGTCTATCTCCGATCCAAGTAAGTAATCACTCAAGCCAAGATCCTGAAAACATACTTAGAAGCTTCAGGGATGCCNTTTTTGCTGCAGGTCCTAACCAAGGAGAGACAGTAATAATATTTTGTCCGGAACATGTGCAATCTTTCAAAAAAGCTGGATGGACCAAGAATCAGGTTAGAGATTTCCTTTATGAAATGGCCGTAAGGACAAACGAAGAGTGGGGATTTGGATCTATACCCCCAGGGCCCAGGCCAACAGGCTCTGAGCTAACACACTCTGCATTGACACCNGAAAGCTTCACATTACTAGTGGGAGGGGGTGCCGCAGGAGCTTTTTCATGCGTCATACCACTTTGGGCAGGCGGGGTAGGATCACAATCTGTCACAAAGGAATTAATTTAAACTCATATGGACAAGTGTAAATCGCAAGATGCTGTATGATTATGTAAAAGAAATAAGGGGGAACTTATGGTCGAAGGAATTAGAGTTTTGGATCCAACAATAGAGGCCAATTCGCAGAATTCTCTGCTAGCGATACGCCCAGAATCTCTCAATGGATTGACGGTAGGTCTGCTTGCCAACGGCAAAAAGAACTCTGTAGAAATACTCCAATACGTGTATGAGATTCTCAGGGATGATCATGGCCTAGGGACTGCTATTGAAGATAACAAAGGTAATGCTTCAAGACCATGCCCTCCGGATTTGATAGAAAAGCTAGCCGATCAGTGTGATGTGATTATCACAGCTTCAGGTGATTGAGGGTCATGCTCTTCGTGCAGTGTGCACGATGGAATTCAGTTTGAGAAAAGAGGTTTACCTGCCGCTGTAATATGTACGGAACCGTTTGTGAGTAGTGCCGTGGCTATGTCCAAAATGGGAGGAATTCCGGAATTCCCATTTGCAGTAGTGCCTCATCCACTTGGAAGCTTGGATGAAAATTCATTGAGAGAAAGGGCCAAGGAAGTAGCCGGCGATATTGTCAAAATACTACTAGACGGGTAACCGCAGGACCTCCCTTAAACCATATAATTCATCTCCCGGGCAATTAATGCGCCAAAGGATTCGTCACCTTTGATAACAACCCTGCCGTCCGTGATAGCCATATCTGGATCCCACCTACCGCAAGCCAGACAAAGAAAGGTTTCGTCATTCATTTCCAGCTCAATTGTTGCTTGAGATAATTCAGGTGCTAATACTGCCCTCTTTTCCACAACTTTCACTCCTATATCAAAAGAGTGTGCTCCGTAAATCTTAAATCTAACAGAGCTTCCTTCTGGGGCATTAACTTTTTTACCAAAAACATATGGCATAACATTAGCTATTCTTTGGAAAGAATGTTCAGCCACTGGACCTGAAAGGTTTCCCGGTTTTTGGATTGCTCGACGAATGTCTTGTTCGTGTATCCAACAATCAAAAATTCGCACTGAAACCTGATCTGCCACACTTCCTTGCCCAATCGGAGAGCCAGCTGCAGAGCCGAAATCAGACTGAGACTCCAAGGTAATAAGTCTTTCTGAATTGACATTTCGGAATTCTTGCATCAATTCCTCTACTGTACTAACCCGTCTCAACACCACATCTACCTCATTCTTAAATCCCTGGTCATTCCTAAGGTGGCTGGTATCCGGCAAATCCACATTCGGTACATCCCGGCCAAGCAACCTATGTTCAATTCCAATTAGGTGAGCGATACAATCTTTGACCGTCCAGGTAGGACAATCTGTACTAGTGTTCCAGTGATCCGAATTTAAGCCAGCACAGAGATCTTCCAACGATTGCCACACTGACTTCTGTAAATTTAATAAAGCCTCTTTTTGAGTAGCCATACCTTAATTTTATTTATCCCTATCCGATACCCATTTTTACTATGAAATCGAATTCGTCTTTCCTGACTGGTTGGACCGACAAACGAGAATTTCTTACCAAAACCATTTCCGAAAGCTCAGGAATTTTTTTGATATCTTGCAGGGATATAGGCGCTTTAAATGTCAACTCAGCTTTGATATCAACCATAAACCATATTGGGTTATCAGAAGTACTTTTAGTATCTGGGTGTTTTGAATCCGGATCCCAGGCCGTAAAGTCCGCATACCCATCCTTGACTACTACTGCAGTTCCAACAACAGCAGAAGGTTTTGAATTGGAGTGGTAAAACAATACCTTGTCGCCAATTTTTATCTCATCCCGCAGGAGATTTCTGGCTTGATAATTCCTAACTCCGTCCCATTCGGCTGTGGCCTTGTCTTCGGATTTAAGTTCTTCAAAGGAATAATCAGACGGTTCTGACTTCATTAGCCAATATTTCTTTTCTCTCATTCTTTCCTCCTCTGGAACGTCGGGATGAATTATGCGCACATCCCCTACCATTTCTTGTGATCCTTTTCCAAAAGTTCTAATACACTGGAAGCTTCAATGGCCGAACGTCCGACAGGCTCCTTTTCCAGGAACATCTTGAGGTCCTCTATAGATTGCTTTTGATGACCTATCCTAAAACCTATCATCCCTCTATCTCTAATCTCAAAAACATTGCCCGGCTCAAGACCAACTATTAAATCTATGACCTTATAGGCTTTTTTACCTCTACCTTCACTCAAGTAAATGTATTTCAAATTTCGCAATAATCTAACAATTATGTATCTATCATCTACTGGCAACAAATACCGGTCATCCCAAGAGAACGAAGGCGAGACATGATCACCAAACGTTTCCTCACATTCTACTTTACTCAACACTGTCCCTTTATTGAATACGTCTATATAGAATGTTTCAGTTTCATCATTAGCACGAACGAGGAAATGTCCTGGCATCCCAATCCCTGCAACATCAATCCCCAGCCGAGAAGCGATCTCCATNTAAACTATCGCGAGGGTAATTGGTATCCCTTGGCGCCTGTTCAAAACTTCATTTATGAAACTATTTTTATGATCATAATAATTTTTAATATTCCCGGAGAAACGAAGTTCTAAAAATAAATATTCACTGATTTCATTTAGCTTTTGCAATAGGCTTGAATTTGACTGAATTCTCCGGGACAGCACTGATTCCAACTGTCTGAATGAGGTCAATTCGTCATCGATGTCGATATCTGGATATTCCAAGGTTGAGACTAGTAGCCCTAAAGTAGCTAAACTCACCGAAGTATTATTTAACTCTTTCTGTATCGTGCGAAGTAATTTCAATCCTGCACCCATAGGTTATCCGAGATAAGACATCAGNCATATGGCGGGAGCGCGAGGGAGTCGAACCCACCGCACCAATCGAAGGATTGCTGCCAACGGAGTTGAAGTCCGCAGAGACCACCAGGCCTCATCCGCTCCCANGTTAAGTTGTTCCNTANCATTAAATAGGTATTTTAATAAAATTACCCAGAAAGGGCGTCATCAATTTTCTTTTGAATTATGGATTTAGGAACTGCTCCCACTATTTGATCGACTGGTTTCCCGTCATTGAATATCAAAAGAGCTGGAATTCCTCTGATGTTGTAATCCATAGAAGTTTGCGCATTACTATCGACATCTAATTTGCCCACTTTGATTTTGCCTTCATACTCATCGGCGATCTGCTGAACTACAGGAGCTATCATTTTGCATGGCTGACACCAATCAGCCCAAAAGTCAATGAGCACAGGTATATCTGAGTTCAATACTTCTTCCTGAAAATTACTGTCAGTTATTTCAACAGTGTTGGCCATAACATATTCTCCTTGCTACCTAAAGTAGGTCTTTAATTTACTGTATCTAGCTTGTCTGCAATTTAACACTAATCGTTATCTTTCCAGTAGTCGATAAAATCTACAGGTATATATTCAACTTCATCCCAAAATATTGTACCTAAAAGCAGTCCTTTTGGCACATCAAAAACTAAACTGCCCGATACCTGAAAGCCTCTCGCTAGCTCTATTTCCCCCCACAAAACGGGCGTTATTTCCAAGACATCAGGATCNGGNTCTATNGCNCCTGAAATCTNCTTGGACCGTNCAAAAGGGTCTATTGCATTAGATTTCTTCCCTCTTCNGTCACCAAGTGTCGCAGCATCTGGGTCTACAGATATTGGTATAACCGTGCTACTTCTATTAACTATCGTCGTGTTAACAACGGCCAATTTCCTGTTCGATGCACTTGGTGTAATAATCCTTGTGATGCCATCTTGGNTATAAAACGCCTTGGAAACAACTTGAGGTCGTGAGGCATGTACTTCAAGGTTTCTGCCAGTTGCNCCCAAATCTAATTGTTCCGAGTTACAGGACACAAAAAAAGTGATTGCGATTAAACAGGCCGGCAAAACAGCTAAAATCGATCTAAAATTAGTAAAAATGATCATGGTTTCTCTAAATGTTTTAATTCTTAAAATACAGGCTCAACAATCTATCACATCGTAAATCAAGGATGGGCCGATAAGGAAGGCAAATCACGTAGNTTTTTTATGAGATTCGGAAGCACCTCCATNAGATAATCTACATCTTCNTCAGANTTATCCCGACCCAAAGTGATTCTAAGGGTACCTTGAGCTAACTCAGCAGAATGGCCTATCGCTAGCAACACATGAGACGGCTCCAATGAGGCTGATGAGCATGCACTTCCACTAGAAGCACAAATTCCAGCAAAATCTAGACCTAGAAGAATAGGCTCGCCCTCGACCCCGTGGAAAGATACACTGACATTATTAGGAAGCCTGTCTGTTAAATGGCCGTTTATAGTCATTCCTTCGACTTCATCTCTTAGTCCTTTAATTATCCTGTCTCGCTTGTTTGATAAGCTGCTTATTAGTTCTTCCCTATCCTTTACCGCCAGCTCTAAAGCCTTTGCTAACCCTACTATTCCCGGAACGTTCTCAGTGCCAGATCGGTTTTGTCGTTCCTGCCCACCTCCCATTATCAATGGTTCAAAGGGGGTACCTCTTCTCAAATAAAGAAGCCCTACTCCTNGTGGGCCATGAAATTTATGGGCAGAAATGCTTAGCATATCTACCCCTAAGTCTTTTACATTTACCTCAAGTGAACCAGCCGCCTGCACTGCATCAGTGTGAACCAATATGGTTTTCCCTTTTTCCTGGGCTGATAATTTAACAGCTTCTGCAATCTTTTTGATGGGTTGGATAGTCCCNATCTCATTGTTTGCCATCATCACACTNACAAGAATGGTGTCCTCTCTTATAGAATCCAAAACNTCATCTACTGAAACCATCCCATNGGAATCAACAGGCAAATAAGTTACATCAAACCCAAATTGTTCCATCTGCTGACAGGTATGTAAAACAGCATGATGTTCAATTTCCGTCGTTATAATNTGGGTACCCAAATTACGCATTGCCGAGGCAGNGCCTTTAATTGCAGCATTATCGGACTCNGTCCCACCACTNGTGAATACTATTTCGCTAATTCTAGCTCCAAGTATTCGTGCCACTGATTCTCGGGATTCATCAACCGCCTTCCTAGCCTCCTGGGCTAAGGTATATATACTTGAAGGATTCCCATAGCTGAATTGCAAATATGGCAACATTGCATCCAAGACTTCAGGTCTCATACGAGTAGTTGCCGCGTGATCAAAATATATGATTCTATTTTCCGAGAGTGGCATGATAATCAATCCTCGTAATNNCAACCAAATGTTCCTCTATAAATATTAGCATGTACATTTGTTACAGATAGGTCTGATAAAAAGGTGAAAATATCATTGTAATTGTGAAGGAGTTTAAAATATGCTTGTACACTGGAACCGGTTAGATTAACATTCCTCAGTTCTCTTTTTACCNTCAACCNATTCCGGGTAAAATGTGATGTGCAGGAATTAAGGACTACATAATTGATTGANGCGATAGNCATAACTAAATATTACGGTGATTTCCCTGCTGTAACAGGTCTGAATTTTTCAGTAGAGCAAGGNGAAATCCTTGGCTTCCTCGGNCCTAATGGGGCTGGTAAGTCAACNACNATGAAAATATTAACCGGATTTATCCCNCCTTCNTCCGGCACTGCCAAAATTGCNGGATATGACATTGTNGAACAATCCCTNCTTGCTAGAAGACACATCGGATATTTACCGGAAACAGTACCTCTNTACGAGGACATGGGAGTCAGNGATTACNTGNCTTTCATGGGTCAAATTAGGGGAATGTCNTCCTCACAATTAAAAAANCGNATANACGAAGTGGTTGAGCTGTGCCGACTTGANGAATATAGAGATACTATNATNGGCAAGCTCTCTAAAGGGTATCGACAAAGAGTGGGNATATCACANGCNATATTNCATGAGCCTGACGTTTTAGTTTTGGACGAACCAACTATAGGAATTGATCCNATCCANGTGGTAGAGACTAGGCANTTAATAAAAAACCTAGGCGAAGAACACACTTTGATATTAAGTTCGCACATTCTNCCAGAAGTAAGCATGATCTGTGACAGGGTCATCATTATTCANGAAGGGCAAATCGTTGCNGTTGACGATCCTAGCAACTTAGGTACCAGTTTATCNGGGATAGAAAGNGTAGAAATTGAGGTAAAAGGGCCTAATAGGGAAATACTCCCTGTGCTAGAAGAGGTNNANGGNGTCCAATCNATCGAAAGAATNCCAGTAACAGGCGGGGCTTACCACAGGTATCATATAACGGTAGATATAGGACAAGATCTTAGACACGATTTAGCCAAAACAGTTGTGGCTAATGGATGGGAACTTTTGAAATTACAATCACTTGGCATGTCTTTGGAAGAAATATTCCTGAGGCTCACAATAGAGGAAGAGCAATTACCCAGTCCTNTAGGGGAAGCTTCTTGACAAATTTAATCGCTATCACCCGAAAGGAAGCAAAAGCCTATTTTTCGACCCCCTCTGCCTACATAGTGGGAGCNATGTTCTTAGTTTTGACCGGGGTATTTTTTGTATTTGACGTGAGTACGCCATTTGCTGAGGCTGGAGTGAGAGGGCTTTCCGATTGGGCAAGTTTCTTCATAGTGTTCCTTGCCCCTCTTATTACAATGAAACTACTAGCTGAGGAGCAAAAATTAGGGACCCTGGAATTATTATTAACATCCCCAGTTCGAGAATGGGAAGTAGTTTTAGGCAAATACCTCGCTAGCCTTTTGATGCTTTTAGCAATCCAATCGGTAACCTTGTACTACGTTTTTATCGTCTATTTTTTTGGCAACCCAGACACGGGTCCAGTAATCAGCGCCTATCTCGGACTAATACTACATGGGGCAGCGGCTCTTGCAATCGGTATGCTAGGTTCATCTCTTTCAGGTAACCAAATAATATCAGCTGTAGTAGCAACAGCTATATTACTGATATTTTCGTTCGTAAATAGGGTTTCATCATTAGTGGATGGCGCAGTCGCGGAATTTATTAATGCACTATCCATGAATGCTAGGTTGTCGGATTTCAGCAGAGGGGTTATCGACCTAAGCCATGTAGTCTACTTCTTGAGCATTGTGGCGATATTTTTATTCTTATCAATACGTTCCCTTGAAACAAGAAGGTGGAGATAAGGATGTCACTTCAACCTCAAATAAATGATGATTCTTATACCGAAATAATATTATCGTCCATTAAATCTTCCAATTTTTGGAGCATCACATTAGGATCTGCAGGCATTTTNGCAGTTATTTTCGGNGGTTCCATTAATTTAGCTTTTGAAGGTCTCAAAGATTTATCGCTGTGGGTTCTGATGGCTGGCGCCGGACTAATATTGCTAGCACTAGTACTATCGCCAAGGGCAGTGGCAATGTTCCTTGTAGGAAGAAAAGGAAGATACGGCTTAAATATGGCCATTATGACTCTAGCATTCTTCGTAATTCTTCTAATAGCCAACTTTTTAATGTACCAAAACCCAAATAGGATTGATGTGACAGCCACAAGAGTTTTCACACTTTCAGAACAAACTTATGGGATATTGGATAACCTTTCCAAAAACNATCAGCCGGTGCANGCGTATGCCTTCTTTGTGTCCTCGCTTTCCTCAGNCAANNANCGACAATCGGCTGAAGACCTATTAAACGAATTTGACAGGAGATCTGACAAGTTTAGTTTTTCATTTGTGGATCCTGAATTAAACAGAACGGAAGCGTTGAGATATAACGTGACAACTTACCCATCAATTGTATTTGAAGCAGATGATGGCAAATTTGAAGGCGTTACNGCTTTAACAGAACAAGATTTTGTGACCGGTATATTAATAGCAACAGGAACTGAACAAAAAGTCATTTATTACCTAACTGGTCATGGTGAGACATCCGTATCCAGAGACCCCATGACTGGCGCAATCGGATTGGAAGGCCTAGATCTAGCAATAGAAGGTATGCAAAGAGACAATTATTTTGTGATGCCTTTGAATTTAAAACAGTTTGAATCTGTACCTAGTGATGCTGCCGTATTAATAATTGCAGGACCTAAGGACAATAAAGATTTGGACGAGTCTGAATTAACGGCGATTTTGAAATATTTTCGAGATGGTGGAAGAATCTTAATGCTACTTGATCCGAATCCGCCAGATAAATTTAACGGCCTGGCCGCTCTTTACGGATTAGCAATATCCAGTGAGCATGTGGTAGATGCGGTAAGCAATGTTTCTGGGGAAATGCTCACTCCAATGGTGCAAAAGGCCAATGGTCAATTTACCACAAGTAACTCAGCTGCTGGCCTTACTATAGCTGATGACATATCGGTAACGATTTTCCCAGATTCTGCTGCAATACTCAGTCCTCCAGCTGAGGAATTTGCACTACGGGACCATATTAAATTCACCCCACTTGGCATGACTACTCCGGCAAGTTGGCTGACCGCGGATCCTGAAGATGTTACATATTCTTCAGAGAAGCAACAGGGCCCTTTTCCTGTATCGGCTGTTGTTGAGGCCACAGGAATGTATACTGATTTAAGAGCCACTCACCAACTGGCAAAAATTGTTCTTTTTTCCGACTCTGATTTTGCCAGCAATAAATATTTCGCCAGCATGGATAATTCAGACATTTTCCTCAATTCAATCAACTGGCTCGCTGATGATTATGAGTTGATATCCATAAGGCCCAAACTACTGCCCTACAGGGAATTGGTTGTGAACAGTAGAGAAAGGGATTTCATTAAATGGTCCAGTTGGACACTCCCTCCAACCTTCATGCTCTTCATGGCTTTGGTTGTATGGTGGAGACGTAGATAAGAGAGATCAAAATTGAATCTTAAAGCCACCTTAGCGTTAATAATACTGGCAGTTATAGCTGTTGCAGTTTACATATTTAATCCTTTTGCCCAAGAGGATAAGAAACCTCCCGCAAAACCTTGGTTTTACCAAGTTTCGGTGGATGATATGACGTCAATCCGAATTACTCATAAGGGCAAGAGTGAATCATTTATCAAAACCCCTTCTGATACGTGGGCATTTGATTGGGATGTCTTGATCCCGCCTAATCACAATAGGTGGGGTGGCATTGCTTTTATTCTCGGAGGACCACAAACGAAGCGGGATCTAACGGAAACCACTACCCTAATAGAGGACCCGGCTCAATACGGCCTCGACGACCCTCATACAGTAGTAAATATCGGCCTCACTCTTAATAGGACATTAGAATTCAGGCTTGGCGACAAAACCACTAACGGTTGGCACCATTATGGCCAGATCGTGGGATTCCCTCAATTATTTCTGATAGCCGACACGTGGGGTGATGTACTAGCTCGGCTNGCAGTAGAACCCCCCTACCCTAAATGGTATATCCAACGACCTACAGAACAAATCAGCGAAATAAATATTTTNCCCGAATCGGAAGATGTTAAAACTGACAAGGCTCAGNTGAGTTTCAAAAGAGAAAAAGACGGAACTTGGAGAGTGATAGATTACTTGATTGGCACAGAATCNCATTTGGTCGATGACGCCAAATGGCANAAACTTTTGCCTACAATAAAAAGTCCTTCCGGGGTTGATGTTGCGGTCCACAAGGTTCGGGACCGAGATTATTCCCAATGGGGCATCGGAGACAACTCAGCNGCAGTAGAAATCCGTTTTGAAAGCACGACAGAGCAAGGTACAACATACACCGACGGTTCTTTACTGTTGATTGGTGACCCTGAACCCGACGGACAAGCCTATTATGGCAAGTCTGCAGAAGAAGGAGTGACTCAACCTGTACTACTATTTCCTAAACTGTGGGTAGAAACCATTTTTGGGTTATACGAAGATATTCCGTACGCCGATTAAATTCAANTGAATCGACCACTTAAAGTTCGGAAGGGCTCTTGGTTATGAATGCTGAAATCATTGCAGTCGGAACGGAGTTACTAATGGGGGAATTGGTTGATTCAAATTCAGCCTTTCTAGCTTCTGAATTGCCTAAATTAGGAATATCCNTAAAGATTGCCGTCAAAATCGGAGATGATATTAATGACCTTTTAAAAGGCATAGAGTCAGCATTAAGTAGATCCGATGTGGTAATAACCACTGGAGGTCTTGGACCAACCTCTGATGATCTGACGAGAGAATCAATCGCCAAATTTTTTGAGGAAGAAATGGAAGTTGATCTCACACTTCTCAATGATTTAGAGGGGAATTTTGCAAAGCGCGGCATCAAAATGCCGAAGACTAACATCAAACAAGCCACNTTAATACCTTCATCCATTCCTCTACCNAACCCGAATGGTACCGCNCCAGGTTGGTTTGTGAATAAAAACCACAAAATAGTGATAGCAATGCCTGGACCACCGATGGAATTGATTCCTATGTGGAAAGACCATGTGGTAGATAAACTTACGGCTTTTTCAGACAGCATTTCAATTGCAACAAAAAATATCAAAACATTCGGCCGCTCTGAAGGAGAATTAGACGAAGTGCTGTCGCATCTTTTCGGACAGGAAAATCCTTATCTCGGAATTTATTCAAAGCAGGATGGCATACATCTTAGAGCAATAGCAAAATCAGCTACATATTCGGAAGCAGCCTCTTTGATCAGCCAAATTGAACACCAAATTATTGAAAAGGTGGGTGCGGATTNTATCTGGGGTCAAGATGATGACACTCCTGCAGAAGTGGCCACCAATCTCCTTCAATCAAAAAGACTCCGACTCTGCATCACTGAATCGTATACAGGAGGAGTCGTTTGTGGNCTTGTTTCTGAATGTGAACTTTCCGACGAGGTATTCCTTCAGGGAGTAATAAAAACTCCCGCCACGAAACCAATTCTTGAGTACCNGGAACCCAGTCAACCCTGTGATGGTTTCTGTAAAGCAGACTTACACCTTAATATATCTCCCCTACTACTTGAAGACCAAACCTACCACTTTGGAACCGTACATTTCAGGATAAGTAGCCGCCATGAGACCACACTTATATCTGGAAAATATAGAACCGGAAACTCCAGGATGAGGCAAAGAGCCTCAAATCACGCTTTAATTGAATTAATAAGATTTGTGAAATCAACCTATAAATAACTGGTCGGGGAGACAGGATTCGAACCTGCGACCCCGTGCACCCCATGCACGTGCGCTACCAAGCTGCGCTACTCCCCGACAGACCATGAAGAATAGCANGCCAACTTAAAGGCATCAATAAATTATNCCGATGTGGAATAGTTTTGATTCTATTGTTAAACTTACCAACAGCGCATATTACCAATNAGTGGACTGGAGGAATATGTTTCAAATGACTACTATTTCTGAAGTATCGCTGTCACCTAAAGAAATTCGGAAACTAATACGAGATGGCGAATTTGAACGTCCCACCTCAGGTGCCGCNGCTGGTTATGTTCAAGCTAATTTGGCTATTCTCCCAAAAGAATATGCTTTTGATTTCCTACTTTTTTGCCAAAGAAACCCTAAACCNTGNCCTGTGGTTGAAGTTTTGGAACCCGGTCAGGTTGAGGTATCNGTAACAGCACCTTCAAGTGATATTAGAACAGACGTGCCGTTNTACCATGTATATGAANACGGAAAATTATCAGCTGAAATAAGTAATCTTACTGACCTATGGNAACCCGATTTTGTCTCATTTCTGTTAGGTTGCAGCTTTTCTTTTGAATCCGCCCTAATAAATAACGGAATAAGGCTTCCTCATTTTGAAAGTGGGACCAACGTCTCCATGTACATAACCAACATACCAACAGTGCCGGCAGGCCCATTTTCTGGGCCTATGGTTGTTTCAATGAGATCAATACCACAGGAAAAAGTAGTGAGNGCNGTTCAAGTCACATCGAGATTCCCNGGAGTGCACGGATCCCCAATCCACATTGGAAACCCGTCAGCAATTGGGATAACCAATTTATCCCAACCGGATTTTGGAGACCCCACTGTAATAAAAGAGGGTGAAGTACCAGTTTTTTGGGCTTGCGGTGTCACTCCNCAANCAGTAGCCATGTCGTCGAAACCACCGATAATGGTGACCCATGCCCCNGGGCATATGTTTATAACTGATATGAAAGATGAAGATTATTCTGTCCTATAGNTATAACTATGACATTAGAAGAACTCATACTTAGTCAGGATAAAAGAGGTATTTCAAAAATCAAGAATTCTCTTACTAGAGATTTCTGTTTCGACGCTGCTAATTTCATATTAGCCAATCCCGGAAAAGTAATGATCACAACAGGATTTTACATTCTGAGTGCCGGAGCGGCAGAGACTGATGGCCCCCCTGGCGCGATCGCAATCGGAAATGCCTTGGAACAGATAGGATATGAGGTAGTCTACGTCACAGATAAATATTGTGGTCGGATGATAAAGGCAATTTCAACAGAAACATCCAGAGTCATTGAATTCCCCATTGAAAACCATCGTGCAAGCATAAAAATAGCATCCCAGATACTAGAGAAGGAAAATCCAGACCTTTTGATATCAATCGAGAGATGTGCCCCAGCTACTGACGGACTGTACAGAAACATGAGAGACATGGACATCACTAGCAATACTGCGAAAATAGACCTCCTATTTGAAAAACATTACGCTAGTGTCGGCATTGGGGATGGTGGAAACGAGATCGGATTGGGTAATCTTTATTCAGAGGTTGAAGGTTCTAGAGAGTTGGTCGGCTTCCCTGCAAAAACCAAAACAACAAAACTAATAATAAGCAGTGTTTCAAATTGGGGTGGATATGGATTGGTAGCTGCAATATCCATTTTGAAAGGCAAAAACCTACTCCCCTCAGTCGAAATGGATATTCACAACATAAAAAAAATCGTCGCCATGGGAGCGGTAGACGGATTCAGTGGTGATAATATTGAAAAAGTAGACGGATTTACCTTAGACGAAAACGCCTCGTTTTTGGAAAACCTCCATGATTTCGTCCAAGATTCACTTGCTCCTTAACCCAACCCCTGTATTTCAGATCATATTACAAGCTGTTACTCGGCTCCGGTACATTATTTTGTATTCGGTTAGGAGTTTGGGTGACGTTTAACGCATCCAGACCACGCCTTACTTGACCAAGTTGATTAGACAACTGCTCCTCTATGGAAGATAAAACTTCCATAGAATAGCGATCTGCACCTTGACGCAGCTCAGCTGCTTGATTTTCAGCATCGTTCATCAATGCATATGCTCGACGTTGAGCGTCTTGAATGACAGTTTGAACTTCGTCTTGGGCGCTTGTAACTAGTGTTTGGGCTTCGCCAGAGGCTGTAGCTACAATCTCTTCTCCTCTATTATTAGCCACTTTTAAGACTTCTGAATCTGAGACTTTTTCTTCTTGCTCAACTGAAGCCTCAGTTGACATCTGAGCAGAAGTATTTCTTGCATCATCAAGAATTCTAGATGCTTCCATCTGTGCCTGGCTAATGATACTGTCCTTCTGTGTAATTATGGTTTGGGCCTCTTGCATTCCTGAAGGCATACTATTTTGTAGCTCAGACAGTAGAATTCCTAGCCTGTCGGCATCTATCATCGTTTTCCCTCGAAAACCCGGGACTCGTGTACCGCTTTTACTTACCTCTATTAGGTCGTTGATAAGTTGATTAAGATCCATAATTAGTATCCTCCCTGACTTATACCAAACAAATCTAAATACGCTCTTTAAGTGCTTCCGCGACGTGAGGAGGCACTAAATTATCTATATTCGCCCCTAGACGGGCGACTTCTTTTATCCTACTGGAATATATAAACTGGTGCTCCAGGGCACTCATCATGCACACGACATCAATATCAGGCGCCAAATTTCGCCACATAAGAGCCATTTCAAATTCTTGTTCAAAATCGAATCCAGCTCGTAGACCCCGTAGTATCACTTCTGCCCCAACCTCACGGGCCACGGTGGGTGCTAAACCCGTGAATGGAACTACTTCTACGTTAGTTATTCCATCCAAAGACTCTTGAAATAAGGCCACTCTTTCTTCTGTATCAAACATTAAATTTTTCGGCGGAGCCTTGTAAACTCCCACTATCACTTGATCAAAAAGGCGAGATGCCCGCCTAGTAACATCAATATGCCCATTATGAGCCGGATCGAAACTTCCTGGGTAAAATGCTTTAGCCACTTACAACCTCATATATAGTTATTTTGGAATCCCCATAGGTTTTATTATTAATTCTATTCATATTTCCGTAAAAGCAGTCTAAGTCTAGGTTGGATCTATGCTCTGCCACCACCTTGCCCCCATTATTGACGAATCCAGATTTTCCAACTTCACACATCACTCTATCCCAATCATCAAGTTCAAAGGGAGGGTCCAAAAATATCACGTCATATCCCCCTTTCGATTGCTCAACAAACCTAAAAGATTCGCCTTGATGCACTTTTCCCATTTTATCCAGGCCCATAATTTTCAAATTATTTGATATCAACCTGCAATTCCGTCCAGTTCTTTCGACAAAATCACATTTCAGGGCTCCCCGGCTGATAGCTTCTATTCCCAAAGCCCCCGTACAAGAGTAAAGATCCAGCACCCTGCTATCCACCACAGTATCCCTCAACATGGAAAAGAGTGCCAACTTCACCTTTTGTGTGGTTGGCCTCACACCCTTTCCTCTGGCGGGAGAACCTATAGATCTACCTTTTAGGTAACCTCCCGATATCTTTATCACCTAGACGGATCCTTAAATCATCTAAATTAAACCCACTTACTGGATGGTAACAATTCGCAACTAGTTCGCAAAGCAAAATATGTGCTTTTTTAAAGGCAATATTTATGAAAAAAAAATACACCTCTAATGTTTGATGGATCCGATGTTTTACATGTACTTTTGGCGCGGTTAAAATTAGCTTTTAAATTAAAACACTTTAGGAAAAAGGGGTCGATTTTGTCCCAACAAAACGAACAAGAATTTATGAAAGTGAGGATTGAGAAAACAGCTTCGCTTCGACAAAAAGGTATAGACCCATACCCCACCAATTACAAAAGGACACATACTAGTAAACAAGCAGAGGAAGCATTTGAGTCAGCTGAAAAATCGAATACGGAATTCCATGAAACTATAAAGGTCGCTGGCAGAATAATGGGACGCCGTGGAATGGGAAAAGCTTCTTTCATAGACCTTTCTGATACAGATGGTCAAATACAAATTATAATGCGAAGCAACGTTCTCAATGAACATTATGAAGTATTGAGTGACTTGGATATAGGAGACTGGATTGGGGCCGAAGGTACTTTATTTCGGACAAGAACTGGCCAAATTACTGTTCAAGTAGAGAGTTTTTCAATCCTATGTAAATCACTAAGACCACTTCCGGAAAAATGGCACGGCTTGACGGATGTAGAAACAAGGTTTAGGCAACGATATTTGGATTTAATTTCCAATGAGGATGCAGTTAAAACTGCCAAAAGCCGTAGTCTGTTGGTCAGCACCATACGACAATTTATGTCCGACAGGGGCTTTATCGAAGTCGAAACTCCTATGCTAGTACCGATAGCAGCCGGAGGAATGGCGCATCCTTTCACAACTCACCACAGCGCCCTAAATAGAGATCTTTTTCTTAGGATTGCAACTGAATTACATTTGAAGCGCCTGATCGTGGGAGGCATCGAAAAGGTTTTTGAAATCGGTCGTGTTTTCAGAAATGAGGGAGTAGACCTACAACACAACCCAGAATTTACGACCATGGAAAGCTATGAAGCGTTTTCTGACTATAATGACGTTATGGAAATGGTAGAGCAATTAGTCTCCATGACTGCTAAAACTCTGCATGGATCTGAAACAGTCACATACGGGGATGAAGAATTAAAATTCTCTCCCCCTTGGCCAAGAATTGATCTGCGCGAAAAAATAATTGAAGTTAGCGGAATAGATTTCTTTGACCACTCAGAGCTTGATTCTCTTAAGACAGCCATGAGTAGAGCTGGTGTGGACGTGAGCCAACAAGTTAGTTGGAGTGGACTCCTAGATAAATTGATTTCCGACAAGGTAGAACCCACCTTGGTCCAGCCATGCTTCCTTGTGAACTACCCAGTAGCCATGTCCCCTTTAGCAAAAAAATCGCCTGCCGATGACAGAATCGCCGAAAGATTTGAAGGATTCGTATGTGGCATGGAGATATGTAATGCCTTCACAGAACTCAATGATCCGATTGACCAGCGGGCGAGATTTGAAGAACAGGAGATGCTTAGACAAGAGTTCCAGGACGAGGAAATGGACAGATTAGATGAAGACTTCCTCGTCGCTATCGAACACGGCATGCCACCCACCGGTGGTCTCGGCATTGGCATTGACCGGCTTACTATGCTTCTCACAAACAACCCATCTATAAGAGAAGTAATCCTGTTCCCTCAATTAAGAAGTGACCGAATAGAAGGTTGATAAAAAAATGTCTGATTACACAGCCGATCTCATAGTAATTAACGCAAACATACATACTGTAGATAGTAAGGCTCCACATGCCCAGAGCTTCGCCGTAAAGAACGGTAGATTTGTATCAGTTGGTACAAATTCAGATACTCAAATGCTAAGCGGTCCAAATACCGAGATATTGGATTTAACAGGGTATACAGTTGTACCAGGTTTCATTGACGCTCATATACATGTTCTCAGCAGTGGATCCCGCCATGTGATGGCAGCAGATTGCGATTTACGCAGTATCTCAGATGTTCAGGAGGCCCTAAAAAGAAGGTCAGAAAAAACTGAATCTGGTAACTGGGTACAGGGGTTCAAATATGATGACACTAAGACTGAAGAAAATAGATTCCTGACAACTTCAGACTTAGACAAAGTCAGCACCGAACTTCCCATATTTGTGTCTCACAGAGCAGGCCACGTTTACTATGCCAACAGCAAAGCCCTATCTCTTGCAGGATATACAGATGACTCCTCCGATCCTCATGGGGGGAAATTAGGCAGAGACCCAAACACAGGAAAACTAAATGGAGTAATTTATGAAAGGGCAGTTGAGGCATTCAAGGAATTACTACCTACTGTGGATGCCGAAGACCGACGCAGAGGACTCAAATTAATAAATGGAATGCTCAGCGAAGTTGGACTGACTAGCGTTCATGATGCAAGCGTATCGAATGATGAATTTGTGACTTACCAGGAAGGTCTAGAGAACGGTGACTTGGATCTCAGGGTCTACATGCTTATGGCAAAGGCTCACTTCCCTGCCCTCCGAGATGCTGGTATACGAACAGGATTCGGAAACGATCATTTAAGAGTTGGAGGCATCAAAATGGTCTCTGACGGAGCGATAGCAGCAAGGACCGCCTATCTGTCTGAGCCGTACATAGGTTCTGATCATGATGATTGTGGCATACAAGCCATGAGTCCGGAAGAGATAAATGAATCCGTTAGAGAAATGCATTCAGAAGGCTTTCAGGTCTGCATACATGCAAATGGGGACCTCGCAATATCTATGGTATTGGACGCGTATGAGGAGGTATTGAAAGAGTTTCCAAGATCTAACCCAAGGCACCGCATAGAGCACTGTACTCTTGTGAACCCAGAAATTTTAACAAGAATGAACAGAACTGGTACCATCGCCACCCCTTTCTGCACTTACGTCTATTACCATGGCGAAAAAATGCAATTTTACGGTGATGAGAGGTTAGAGTGGATGTTCGCACAAAAATCTTTCATGGAATACGGAGTCATGTCTACGGGGGCTACTGATTACCCACCAGGACCGTATGAGCCATTATTAGGTATACAAAGCTGTGTTACTAGAACCGATATAAACGGAACTCTTTGGGGGCCAAGTCAAAAAATATCTGCTAAGGATGCTCTGCGAATCTACACCTTAAACGGAGCCTATGCTTCATTTGAAGAATCCCAGAAAGGTTCAATTCAACCAGGTAAATTAGCCGACTTTGTGGTACTTGAAGAAGACATATTGGATGTGGACCCTTTCTCCATCAAAGATATCAAGGTCTTAAAGACTGTGGTAGGAGGAAAACCTATTTACGAAATTTAGTCCGATTTCCGAACTGATATCGTGACTTGTTCTCCTTCCAATTCATAGCTTTCTGAATAGCTATCATCCAAACTTTCTCCCAATATGACTTCAGAAGCTAAAGTTTCCTGAAGTACATAATCATTAAAATTACCCACTACCCTCAAAATTTCAGCTGACCCATTTACAAACAAATCAATACGGTCAGATATTTCTAATCCTGCAGCTCTCCTAACATTCTGGATACTGTGAACCAATTCTCGGGCAAGTCCTTCATCTTTCAGTGAATCGGATATTTCTGTAGATATACCGACCGCATAGCCGCCATCGGTGGACGTAGAATAACCCTCCAACTCATCAGCATTTACCAAGATATCCTCTGGGCCTAATTCAAATCCAGCAATATCTACCGTGCTGCCAGACTCGATAGCAGTCCTCACGCTATCAACATCAGCCTGTTCCAACGCTTCTCTAATCGCCGCTACACCCCTGCCATATTTCGGTCCTAGAAGGGGCAAATTTGGCTGTAGCCGAAAGGTGACTATTTCTGAAGCATCATCAACTGGTTTTATCTCTTTGATATTGAGCTCATCTAATATCTGATCCTCTATAAGCCCTAACATATCTAGCTCACTAGCATTTCTAGTTTTAACAAACAATTCCTGCAAAGGTTGTCTTACCTTTATACCTGCTTTACTTCTCGCTGACCTACCCATGCTAGATAGCTGCATAGCCAGCCTAACCCTTTCTGTCAGACCCTGATCAATCATATTTTCATCACTAATTGGATACTCTTCCAAATGAACACTTTCCCTACCAAAGGAGAATTTAGAAGCCAAATTCTGGTACATTTTTTCAGTAACAAAAGGTATAACAGGTGCCATTAATTTTATTAGAGTCATCAGAACTTCATGCAATGTTGTGTATGCGGAAAGTTTGTCAATATCTGAATCGGCAGCACCGCCTGTAAGTAATCCTGATTTCCAAAACCTTCTTCTACTTCTCCTCACATACCAGTTCGAAAGATATTCAATAAACTCCTCAACTTCCCTGGTGACCCTCTCTGGCCTGAAGTTTTCAAGGTTGTCAGTGACTGTTTGCACTAGGATATTTAATTCACTGAGAATCCATCTATCTAATTCAGCTCGATCTAGTATGTCAGGGGATTGGGTGTCAGGATCAAATTTATCAATATTCGCGTATGTAACGAAAAACGAATACACATTCCATAAAGGAATCAAGAATTGTCTACGGACCTCATCTGCACTACCAAAACCGAAATTCAAATTTGAAGCGGGATTCTGACTAGCGAATTGCCAGCGCATCGCGTCAACCCCCATTTTTTCGGCAGCATCCTCAAACCAAATAGCATTACCCTTGCTTTTATGCATTTCTTCACCACTTGCGTCCCGCATTAACGCGTAGCTGAAAATATTCTTGCAAGGTTCAGAATCGGCTAGAACTGTGCTCATTGTAAGCAGAGAATAGAACCAGTTTCTGTATTGCCCTGGAAAACTCTCAGAAATCCAATCAGCCGGAAACCAATCTTTCCAATAATTTTTGTCGTGTCGGTAATTTAATGTCGAAAAAGAAACAATACCAGCGTCTAGCCAAGGATTCCCGACGTCTGAAACACGAGATAATTTCTCCCCACAAGAAGAGCAATTAATCTTCACGGAATCTATCCAAGGTTTATGAGGTGAATTCCCTTCAAATTCATCCCAGCCTTCGACAGCCCTTTCTTCCAATTCTTTCTCACTTCCAATTACATCGAAATTACCGCATGAGCATTTATAAATTGGGAGAGCCAAACCATAATATCTTTTCTTAGAAATCATCCAATCGTCCATGTTTCTAAGCCAGTCCAACTCACGTTTCATTCCGAATTCAGGGACCCATCGAATATTTTGAGTGACTCGAGATATAGGCTCTCTTAGTGGGTCCATTTTTATGAACCATTCATCCACCAGCCTAAAGACCAACTCTGAACCACATCTCCAGCAATGAGGATATCGATGCTTGTAACGTTCTAGACGATAGAACTTACCTTTGCTCTTTAAACTCTCATATATTTTGTCATTGACTTCATACACATTTAATCCAGTGAGCCAATCGAACCCTTCCACAAAATCCCCTAAATCATCCAAGGGAGCTATGGTTGGGATACCTTCTCTTTTACCTAATGCAAAGTCCTCTTTACCTGCACCTGGAGCAATATGAACAATCCCAGTACCTTCTGTTTCAGAAACTTCATCCCATGCTACAACTCTGTGTTTCACCCCCTCTTGAGCAGGCAATTCATCAAATGGTCCCTCATAATTCAATCCTACTAATTCAGAACCTTTGAGTTCAGAGACCACTTCATGGTCTCCAGCCAGTGAGGATAGGCGGGATTTAGCCAAATACAAATAGCCATGATCTTGCTTGATTTTCACATAATCCATATCTTCATTTACAGCAGCAGCGCAATTCGAAGACAAGGTCCAAGGGGTCGTGGTCCATATGAGAAGAGAATCCTCAGTAGTTTCCAAGTCTGAATCAAGTATCGGAAATTTAACAAATAAACCGGGGTGCACTGTTTCTACATACCCCTCTGTAACAATCTCGTGTTCGGACAACCCTGTACTGCATCGTGGGCACCACGGCATTACATCAGTGCCTTCATACAATAAACCTCTCTCATGACAAGTTTTCAAGAAGTGCCAAATCGTGTAATTGTTCTCATCTGACATAGTGTGATAGGAATTATCCCAGTGCATCCAATAGGCCAGTTGTTTTGATTGTTCTGATATAACATCTGCAAATCGCTGAACCCTCTCTTTACACAGTGTCACAAATTTATCTATTCCGTATCCTTCTATATCAGTTTTGGAGGTGAAGCCTAATTCTTTCTCCACTTCCACTTCTATCCACAACCCCTGCCCATCAAACCCGTTTTGATACCTCTGCCTATATCCTTGCATAGTCCTAAATCGACTAAAAAGATCCTTGTAACTCCTACCCCAAGCATGATGCACCCCCATACGATTGTTAGCAGTTATAGGGCCATCTATGAAGGAATAGCGTTTATCTGAATTTTCATTTTTTGCCATGTATTTATCTGGTATTTGATTTTCATTCCACCATTTCAAAATACCGGTCTCCATCTCAGGAAAATTCATTTTCGGATTTACTGCTTCAAACATATTTACTCCCAAAATATAAGGCCCGCCCCAATAAAGGGACGGGCCTTAAAATAGTCCGCGGTACCACCCTAATTCCCCGTATCAAACGGGGCTCTTAGTCAAAAAGCACTGTTAACGTAGCGCAGATCCGTCATTTCCTAATCACTTATAAGTTTTCAGAATGAAACTCCGGAGTGATCTTCAAGCTAGCAGCAAGTACCCTTTCTCAGCAACCAAGGGCTCTCTGAACCGCAATCTAGTCTCTACTCGTCTCCATCAAAGTTATTTATTTAGCTGCATCAAGAGTAGAAAAGAGCATGCCTTGTGTCAAGATTTTCATTGAACTCTCTTTCGGCCGGTTTTCTCTTCATAAAGTTTCCAAGTGTTCTCATTGAATGGATAATACTTGCCAGGAGAACAATTTTCAATCTCCAATTGGGCTTTAATTACCTCCTCAACTTCCTCTCTTTCATGTGCTATTTTGATTACCTCATCTACCTCAGATTTAGGAACAACTACAACGCCATCGTCATCCCCTACAATCGCATCTCCAGGTCTAACCAGTACTCCACCACATTGAATAGCGTCGTTAACCTGCCAGGGCCAAAAGTCGGCTGGTCCTTGCTTCGCAGTTGTGGCAGCCGAATAAACCGGAAACCCGTACTCCTTTAAAGCCACACTATCTCTCACTCCCCCATCCGTAACTAAGCCACCCACCTGGAGCTGCATCAGACGCATGAATTTAATATCCCCACCTATGGAGCTATATTGCCAGCCCATTGCGTCTATAACCAACACTTCACTTGGACCGCAAAGTTCTATTGCAACATACTCTGCTGATTGTTCTTTTTTGGGTTTCTCCTCAGCTATATCTGGCCTATGAGGAATAAATCTAAGCGTCACAGCCCTGCCGGCCATAGATTGGCCAAGTTGAAGAGGCTTGGCTCCTTCTACATAGGTGGAAGGCCAGCCTTTGACCCAAAGCCCGTCAATTAGGGTCTGAGTAGGTATTTTTTTCAAAACTTCCAATGTTTCAGCCGCAATCGGTGTTATTTCTGTCATTTCGTTCCTCTCATTCAAATTGAATTACTATGCACCTATCTAAGCATATAATTGTGGTAACTATCTACTTCCTGGATTTAGTCTGATGGAGGATTATCAAAGTGGAAACCGTAAATACTGACATACTTGTGATTGGTGGAGGCGTAAACGGAACCAGCATAGCAATGGCATTGGCTAAGAGAAATGCGGGGAAAATAACATTGATCGAAAAAGGTGGTCTTGCAACAGGTGCCACTGGAAGATCTGGTGCGATGGTGCGAGAACACTATTTAAATGTTGAACTCGTCAGGATGGCTTCTGATGCCAAAAAGTTCTTCCAAAAATGGCCGCAAGAAATGGGATATGACCTCAAATTCCAAACTACAGGGAGGATACTGCTGTTTGATGAATCCGACGCAGGGGCAGCGATAGCAAATGGCGAGATGAATAGAGCAGAAGGGGTGAATATAGAAACTCTGAGTCCCGAAAAAACAATGGAACTTATTCCATTAGCAAACTTAGACGACATAAAAATCTCCCTGTACGAACCAGAGGCAGGATACGCTGATCCTGTCGCTACCACTTACGCCTTTGCCATTGAAGCTCAAAAAAAAGGTGTTAAATTATTAACCAGGACACCAGTGGAAAATTTAATCGTCGAGGGGGGGCGCATTGCAGGAGTAGAAACTGCTACTGGAAAAATAAATGCTGACGTTGTTATCAATGTGACTGGCCCTTGGGCCAATTCCCTGCTCGGCCAGCATGATGTCCCACTTCCAATCACTCCAATTAGAGTCCAAATGGTCCATCTAAGGCGACCTCCGAAACTTGAAAAATTAGAGCAAATCATTATTGACTACACTTGCGGAGCCTATTACAGAACAGATGGCACCCCTAACACACTTGTTGGAGGTGAAGCTCCAGAAGATATGTCAGAAATAGTGAATCCAAACACATTTGGACTCAATGCAGACCACGATTTCATAACAAGGTTTTGGAACAGGGCGACAAAGCGTTTTCCTGACTTTGTCGATGCCACCTGCAGGGGCGGATATGGGTCTCTCTATGATATGACCCCAGATGGGAATCCAATCCTAGACGAATCACCAAACATTTCTGGACTTTACAATGTAGCTGGATTTAGTGGGCACGGTTTTAAGTTGTCCCCCATAACTGGTGAGATGGTAGCAGATCTAGTGACAGGGCAATCAAAAAGTTCTCACGACTACAAGTTCTTCCGATCATCCAGATTCGATGATAACTCACCAATAACGCCTGCCCGACCATACTCCGCCAGGGTACATCAGTGAGTTTTGTTATAGACAGCCAATCTCACCATAGCTATAATTTTCTGCCACGGTGGTTGTAGTTGGGGACATTTTATCAGGCCGAGGTGGTGGAATTGGTAGACACGCAGCGTTGAGGGCGCTGTGGCCGTATAGGCTGTAGGAGTTCGAGTCTCCTCCTCGGCACCAATCATTGCCAAGCATCCAACAGGGCGACGTAGCCAAGCGGTCTAAGGCGGGGGTCTGCAAAACCCCTATTCGGCGGTTCGAATCCGCCCGTCGCCTCCAACATTCTAGTCACAAAACAGGCCCCTGGAGCACTTCCAGGGGCCTTCTTATTACTCGGTTTGTCCAGTATGTGTCCACTATCGATCTGCGGACCCATGAATTCGAGACCCGATCGCCTCGAAAACCGGGCTGGAGGAGATGAGATTAGCTTGACAGGGATTCAAATAAGATTGTAGTGTAGAAGTTACAAAACTGAATGGTAAAA
>PAON01000045.1:0-12410 GCA_002708495.1 Dehalococcoidia bacterium
ATATGGGCGACTACTTACAGGGTGCTCAAACAATAGAATCAGTGAGTGGAAATAGGTTGCGTGTATTTGGAGCACACAGAGATGATTCCATAGGAGTTCCTGAACTAAGCTTGGAAACGGTTTCCAAATTGCAGAACACTTTAAATGCCATCCAATCTGGAACTTTAAAATCCAATGGAACTTATCTTGTGACTTATAAGGTTGATGACAGAGTAGAGCTTCTGTCAGAGCCTAAGTGGTTGCAACATTGGGATCCTATTTATCCAGAACTAAATTTGAAAAGTAAGTCGGTTACAGACAACATAGCTATTGAATCGGAATAATCAATATGGATCCAGTAACTCAAGGTGCAGTTGGAGCAGCATTTGCACAGACAACTGCTAAGAAAAATAATATATTATTGATTGGATTTATCGGTTTTCTTGCTGGTCTGGCACCTGATTTAGATGCCTTGATTCAATCTTCAGATGATCCGATTTTATTTCTTGAATATCATAGGCAGTTTAGTCACTCACTCTTTTTTATTCCCTTTGGCTCTTTGCTTGTTGCTCTTTTTATTTTTCCTTTTGTTAGAGGTTCAATAAGCCTTAAGATGGTTTATTTAGCGAGTTTTTTGGGGTATGCAACTCATGGATTGCTTGATGCCTGTACTTCCTATGGCACCCAACTCTTTTGGCCTTTTTCGGACGAGCGAGTTACTTGGAATAATATATCTATTGTTGATCCGCTTTTTACAATACCCATCCTAATCCTCATAGCAAGTGCAATAAAAACACGAAAAACGATGTTTAGTTTTTTTGCAATTGGATGGATTACTTTTTATCTATCTTTAGGATTTATACAATATGAAAGAACTCTTTCAGCAGCTATGGAGCTTGCGTATTCTAGAGGACACAATGCCGAGCGTCTGACCCTTAAGCCTTCATTTGGAAATCTAATTTTATGGAAGTCCATTTACCAGCATCAAGAGATTTATTATGTTGATGCAATTCGAACGGTCCATTCATCAACTTGGTGCTCGGGTGAAAGTATTAGGATGTTTGATTTTCAATACCATCTCCCTACTCTTGATAAAGATAGTCAACAAGCAAAGGATATTGAGAGATTTGGATGGTTTTCACAGGATTATTTGGGTTATGACGAAGAGAATAGTCTTGTTACAGATATTCGTTACTCAATGATCCCAAATCAAATAGCACCATTGTGGGGACTAGTTATCGATAAAAACCGAAGTATAGATGAGCATGCTTCTTGGTGGACAAGTCGGAGTTTGGATCAAAGTCAGTTGGACTTATTCAAAGAGATGTTGAGCGGTAAAAAGTGTAAAATTTTTCAATGATAGAATATTAATAAAAGGATAAAAATGAATAGACGACAGTTTTTGTATGGGACAGCGGCGGTTACAATGCCGATATTATCATCGGGTTGTGATAGAGATAGGCCTGCTGTAAGCATTGACGATAGCTATCCGGTGGGACGTTTTGGTGCGACATCGACAGCCGAGGAGGTGACACTGGGATTGGACTTAACAGGAAAGACGGCCATAGTTACTGGCTGTAATTCCGGCTTAGGACTCGAGACCATGCGGGTGTTAGCGCTAAGGGGTGCACATGTTATCGGTACCGGCAGAACACTTGAGAAAGCCAGTAAAGCCTGTTCTAGTGTGACAGGCAAAACTACCCCCGTGGCCTTGGAGTTGTCCAGCTTGCAATCCGTTGTAGAATGCGCCGACACAATTGCTAGACTAGATATTCCCATCGATATCCTAGTTTGTAATGCAGGCATTAATACATTTGGTGAATTGGTGGAATTGGTGAACGGTGTAGAGAAGACATTCTTCGTGAATTATCTGGGTCACTTTGTATTAGTAAACAGGTTAATGCCGTTGATGAATCAGGCTCAGGAGAGTCGCATTGTTCATGTTGGTAGTATGTCTGCTTATATTCAGGCACCTGCAGTGGGAATAGACTTTGACAACCTTAGAGGTGAAGGTGTATTCGATGCGCAAGAAGCTTATGGTCGATCCAAGTTGGCCAATGCCTTATTTTCCCTTGAACTTGCCACACGATTGGAGGGTTCCAGTATGACTTCAAATGTTATTCATCCGGGTTTGGTCAAAACCAATATTGTTCGCACCGCCCCTATAGTTCTGCGCAAAGCTTTTGACTGGTTTGGCCACCTCATTGCAAAAACTGTCCAAGAGGGGGCTGCTACTCAAGTTTATGTGGCTACTAATCCCGCACTCAAGGGAGTCAGCGGTGCCTATTTTGAGGACTGTAATGCGGTTACCGTCGGTGGTGATAACTACATATTCGATAAGCCAATGGCAGAACGTCTATGGTCCGCTGGAGAAGAAATGGCTCAGGGGTATCTGCTTGAGTGGAATTAGAATGACTAAAATTAAAATAACTCTTCTATCACTATTTTTAGTCTTGATACCTTTATCTATTGCTAATAGTCAAACTACATCAAAACTTAAATACATAGAATTTAACGAAATAGGTAATCCTGCAGATGTACTTAAAGTAAAGGAAGAAAAATCGCGATCGTTAAAAAGCAGCGAAGTCAGGGTGAGAGTTTTAGCAGTACCAATTAATCCATCAGACTTATTGCAGATAAGTGGTAATTATGGTGTAGAACCCATACTACCATCCACACCAGGTAAGGAAGGTATAGGTAGAGTTTTAGAGATCTCATCAGAAGTGAAACATTTAAAGGTGGGGCAATTAGTGCTTTTAGCGGGCGGTAGAAATGGGACATGGCGAAATGAAATAGTTGCTCCAGCTTCAGAATTCTTTCCTTTGCCTGATATGGGGCCACTTGATTCTGATATGATCGACCAATTATCAATGACAGTAGTTAATCCTCTAACTGCTTTGCTTATGCTGAATAAATTTGTTGACCTTCAAGAAGGACAATGGATTATACAGAGTGCCTCAAATTCAGCCGTTGGTGGATATGTGATCCAACTTGCGAAACAACGCGGTATAAAGACTATCAATGTTGTTCGACGTCAAGGCTTGGATAAAGACTTGTTGGCAAAGGGTGCAGATGTTGTACTGATAGATGGACCAGATCTTGTAGAAAAAATTTCCAATGCAACTGATGGTAGTCCTATCATGCTTGCACTTGATGCTGTTGGTGGCGAAACATACACTCGGCTGGCAAATAGTCTAGGTTATGGTGGAACTCTTATTGCTTATGGTGCTCTTTCCGGAAAAGAGGCAACCTTGAATACAGGTTTGACTATTTTAAATGATCTTCGTTTACGTAGCTTTTGGCTTACTAAATGGTATGAGAAAGCTGGAATAAAAGATGTGCAGGCCGCTTTTGAAATAATTATTCCAATGATTGCAAAGGGCGACCTAAAAGCCAATATTGACTCTCGTTTTAATCTTGATGAGATTGAAGAAGCGGTTAGTCGTGCAGGACAGGGTGGTAGAAGTGGTAAGGTACTAATCGTGCCAAATGCCCAATAGGAATGGTTCTTATATCGAATATTTTTAAAGCATTAAAATTACCCGTTGAGTGGCGGAGAAAGTTTTCCCTATTTGGACTAGCTCTTTTTTTTATTTACTTCGGTATTGATCATTTTATTAATCTGGAATTTTATTTATCCATTATGCCCCCGGCTTTTCCATTGCATTCTGAGGCTGTTTATATCAGTGGCTTTTTTGAAGTGCTAGGAGGCGTCTGTGTTTTGATTCCTCGTCTTCGCAAAATAGCTGGTTGGGGATTAGTTGCTCTACTAGTTTCTGTTTATCCTGCTAATATTTATATGGCTATTACACCTGAGGCTTTTCCTGACCTCTCTGTTGAACTGCTTTATGCTCGTCTACCATTTCAGTTTATTTTTATCTATTGGGCTTACTCGGTAACGCAACCTGCCTACAACTTGACTAATCAAGGGGCTGCGTAGTTCGAACATGATAACTTTGTTGATAACAAAGAGAGAAATAAAGATAAGAAATTGATTATGCTGGATAAAAAGTTACAAAGAAGTTATAAAGTAAAAATAATGCCTCTGAAACTCTTACAGATAAAGGGCTTTAAATTATATAACTATTGAGTTGGAATAAATATGCGTTTAAAAGATTGTCATGGTTTTAGAGACTTTCGTGAACTTGCAAGAAGGCGCCTTCCAAGTCCAATATTTAATTATATTGATGGAGCGGCGGACGATGAAATCACCTATGATCGGAACACAAAGAGTTTTGAAGACTGCGACCTTGTTCCTAATGTGCTCAGAGGTACTAAAGATATAGATATGTCTGTGACCATAATGGGACAGAAACTTGAGATGCCTATTTATTGCTCACCCACAGCTCTGCAACGTGTCTTTCATCATCGTGGAGAATACGCAGTGGCTGCAGCTGCTGACAAGTTCGGAACACTTTTTGGTGTTTCGTCTCTGGGAACCGTTAGTCTTGCTGAGGTTAGGGAGCAGTATAATGGACCTCAATGCTATCAGTTTTATTTCCATAAAGATCATAATCTGAATCAGGTAATGCTTGAGGATGCCAAAGCCGCTGGAGTTGAAATAATGATGCTTACAGTTGACACGATCACCGGCGGAAATAGGGAAAGAGATCTAAGAACAGGGTTTTCTATTCCTTTTAAGCTTAGCCTCGGAGGAATCTTCCAATTTGGAATTAAACCAATGTGGGCATTAAATTATTTGACACATAAGAAATTTTCTTTACCTCAATTGGAAGATCATGTGGATATGTCTGGTGGCTCTTTACCAATAGGACAATATTTTACCGACATGCTTGATCCGTGCATGAATTGGGACGATGTGGCAAAAATGGTTGATTATTGGGATGGGCAATTTTGCTTGAAAGGCATCATGAGCGTCGAAGATGCAAAAAAAGCAGTGGAAATAGGGTGTACTGGTATCGTGATTTCTAATCATGGGGGCAGACAGTTGGATGGTAGTAGATCTCCGTTTGATCAGTTGGCTGAAATCGTTGATGCTGTTGGAGACCAAATCGATGTGATAATGGATAGTGGAATTCAGCGTGGCAGTCATGTACTTAAAGCACTCTCTTTGGGTGCTAAGGCAGTTGGAGGAGGAAGATTCTATCTCTATGCACTTGCAGCAGCAGGGCAACCTGGAGTTGAGAGAGCTTTGGAATTGATGCGATTAGAGATTGAACGAGATATGAGATTGATGGGTGCGGGTTCTATTTCAGAACTCACCAGAGATAATCTTCGTTTTAGATAAATTTTTTTAACTTCTTATAATTTCAAGTTACAGTTAACTAACAGAGGATAAATATGCCAGAAATGACAATATTGGGCTGGTTCCATACCGTATTAGGAGCAGTGGCTGTATTAAATGGGTTGTATACCTTATATAAATATAGGGTGATTTCAGTGGAGGAGAGCTCTGGAAGATTATATGTGTATGTAACCTTATTGGTTGCGGGTTCTGCCTTAGGAATTTATAACCAAGGAGGCTTCGGCATTGCTCATATACTTGCAGTTCTTACATTAGTTGCTCTTGCTGGCGGCTTTATAATGGAAAAAATTAAACTGTTTGGATCCTTCTCAAAATATTTCCAAGCACTCGGTTATACCAGTACGCTCTTATTTCACATGATTCCTGCTATAACGGACTTTCTAAGAAGACTACCGGTTGGAGATCCATTCGTTGATTCTTTAGAAGATCCTTTACTAGTTAGTTTTCAGCTAGCTTTCTTGTTAATATTTTTTGTAGGGATTATTGTTCAGATTTTTTGGCTTAAAAAACAAGAAGATTAAAAAAATTACAAGGATACAAATTCTAAGGAGAATGATTGATGGCAGAAATACTTCATTTAGATTCTGAAACTTCAGTAGCAGAAATTTTAAATGTTTTAGATGACGATGCTGCTGTAATTATTGAGAATGTTATTTCTATAGATACGGTTGAGACATTGAAAAGTGAGTTAGTTCCATATCTTTCAAAAGAGGTATTTGGTAGAGATGAATTTACTGGTTTTAGCACTAAGAGAGTTGGAGCGTTAATTGCAAGATCAAATACATGCAGAGATCTTGCTTTGAATCCTTTAGTAACTGATGTTGCTAAGCAATACTTAGAACCTTTTGCTGATGGTTATCAGTTACATTTCACATCTGCTGTAAGTATTGGGCCTAGTGAAACAAAGCAGGCTTTACATAGAGATAGAGGCATATGGGGGGGTTATCTTCCAAGAAAGATAGAACCTCTTATGAGCACAATTTGGGCTGTCACCGAATTCACCAGAGACAATGGAGCGACTCAGGTAGTGCCGGGTTCTCACAAATGGGAGAAAGAAAGAGAGCCTGATGACGCAGAAATTGCTTACGCTGAAATGAATCCTGGCTCTGTTCTTCTATATACTGGAACTGTTCTACACGGGGGAGGTGCAAATAAAACCGCATCAGAAATTCGTACAGGAGTTTTTTTACATTATGCTCTTAATTGGTTAAGACAAGAAGAAAATCAATACTTGTCTTGTCCTCCAGAAATTGCCAAAGAGCTAAGCCCTGAATTAAGATCTTTAATTGGTTATGCGAAAGGGGGCTATGTTTTAGGTTTTTACTCAGATCCCTATGACGAAGAAGCTAAGTTTGAATCAGTATCTCCTGAGAATATGTTCAATAAAGGCAAGGATGAATTTGACAGTCTGCCCAACCCAGAAGAATTAATTGATAAAACTTCTTAAAAAAAAGAGACAGTTTAGATAATTATTTACGTAAACTTTCTGAGATCCCCTTTAGNGTNGCATCTAATCTTTCNANTCGGNTTTTTGTCTGGACATCAGCANTCAATCCTTCAACTGACAAGNTAAATCTGTTGATTTGTCGGGCGAGTCTATTGTTACCACCCATCTCCATTTCGATTTTGACTTGGTCGAGTTTTTCGATAATTTGNTCCNCNNNNTNTTCATCTATGGCCTTATCTCTNNGTAGCTGATCAATATAGGCACGNGCCACNNCTGGAGACGCGGGCCAGTNCATNGGCACTTGTTGTTGTGGATTNAAAGCNCGACGATGACCAATCATTGGATAGGCNAGTGCAGCAGCTGCGATTTCATTTTCACTCAGATANTCACTGGGTATTAGTTTTAGTATGTCTAAGCCTCGGGTNATCTCAGTNCCATAAATAGNACCCTCATAATAATACACAGACCAATAACCNCCTGTTATCAACTCGTCCTCCATTATAGGTCCACGGTCGAAGTAGGCGATCTCTATAGGGTTTAAAGAATCAGTAAAATCAATCACTGAGATTCCACCTTGATACCAGGCTTGGACAAAGATGTCTCGCCCTGGAACAGGGACAATGGACCCGTTATGGGCCACACAATTTTCCGTTTCCAATTGTGGGGCTGGCATTTTGTAGTGACTTCTGAATTCGAGTTTCTCATCGACGATGTCATAAATGGCATCCGCACCCCAGTTTAATGGGTCCCAGGCCCGACAGCGTGCACGACCACCGCCACCCCATTCGTCTGTGAACAACACCTTAGTGCCTTCATTATTGAAGGTAGCTGAGTGCCAGTAGGCAAAACCGGTATCAGTGACCACATCGATTCGTTCGGGTTTACTTGGATCCGTGATATCAAAGAGAATACCATTACCAGAACAGGCACCAGCCGCTATATTGGCTGATGGGAACACCGTGATGTCATGACACTGATCTGTGATCTCGGTCTCCTGAGAATCCTCACCGTGGTCACCGCCACGCCAGAGTCCAGCCAGCACTCCTGTTTCAGGGTCAGCAAATACTGCAGGGCTGTCAATAATTCGTGATTGAGAGGGATCATCCACTGGAATTTCGATCACATCAATACGGAAAAGGGCAGTGCGGTCATCACCGGGAATATCTTCAATGCATTGTTCTAATTCTTCCTCTTCTCGAACACTTCCAGTGCCTGAGTTATAGACCAGAATCTTGCCATCTGGACTAGGACCTGACACCACTGAATGGGTATGAGAGCCACGGCATGTTTGTACTGCACCCACTTGTTTGGGTCGACTCAAATCAGAGATATCAAAGATGCGTAATCCACGGAAACGATCCAGACTCGCGTCTACTATCACTCCTTCTAGTCCGCAGTCAAGTCGACCACGAGTTTCTTCAACTGAATAAATCAGTAGGTCCCCAACTAAGGAAACGTCACCTTGACCTCCTGGGCAAATAACAGAGGTTATAAGTTCTGGTAAACCTTCATCACCAATACTATAGATGTTGAAGCCGTGGTAGCTTCCAGTTACTAGTATATTGTCGCGGAAGGTCATGTCTGTGTTGGAGAAACTGAGCATTGGATAACGCCGATTCTGTGCATCTTCTTCTATAGATGTAATCTCTTCTTCATCCTCCTCAATGCTATCTTCATCTTCTCTCTCAGTATCCTCATCCGGTTCTTCAGCCCCTCGTTCTGCAGGATTTGCAGGGTCATAGAATCCTATAGGCTTACGTAGAGATTCCAAGAGTTGCATATTCATGATTGCTTCTTCTGCATCATAAAGACCCGAAGCCAAGCCTGCCCGTGGGTCACTTGAAAGACCTATTAGTAATGCGTTCATTCGCTCAATTTCCACTGCCTGATCATTGGTTATATCCGAAGCAAATTCATTGAGAATGGGGTCATAGGTAGACCCAGGGTGATCTCTGAGCTCATCAACCATTTCTATAGCACCATCATGATGAGCAATCATAAGAGACAGAAAAAGTTGATCAAAATCTGTACTTTTTGACTCAGCGAGTTGAGCCATTTGTTCTGTAGTTGCCATACCAATCATGGTGTGGTGAATATGCTCTGAGTGTTCTGTAGTGGGGTCAGGTACTTGCTCTTCGCGTTCTTGCAACCAGCCTTGCATAAAACTTATTTCATCCTCTTGTGAAACATCAATGCGCCCAGCTAGATCAAGAATTGCCTGGTTATTGGTACTTGGTATTGCCAGTCTAGACATCAATAGAGCTTGGTGATGATGGATAATCATGTCCTTCATGAATTCGACATCGGCAACCGTGTATGAGGAGTTGGCAATGTTCACTGCAGTTTCGGCATCCAGTTCACGCGTGGGGTTGCCAGGCGCACCTGGCTGCAGGATGGGGACTCCTGACATGCTAACAGACGGAATTAACAGACCGCTCAAAACGATGATGATAGTAATTTTGGAAAATATTCTAAAAAGATAGATGTAAGCTGGATTGTTCAAAGAGTGCTCCATTTTTAAAAAGTATACAATTTGATACTACGATAAAATGCATCAAATCAGTAATCTATATTAGAGTTTAGTTATGAAATATTATGTAAACGTTTTTTTGGTATTGCTAATCATTATTTCAATCTTTGGTTTACAACCATTCCGTCAAACCATAGACGCTGAAAAAACGTTGGTTGAAGACACTGGAGTTTATGTTACCGAAGTTCGAAGATTGCCTGATGCAACTTATTTAGTTGCTGTGAGAACTCCAATGCCTGAGGTAAAGGCAGACATGGTTCGTTGGTGGTTCTCTGATTTTCTTCAGACTACAGAACATTACAATTGGTGGCATCCCAAAGATCATGTATGGATGGACTGGGAAAATAAAAAGCCAGGAGAAAATACAGGCTCTAGCCATTTAGTACATGAATACATCGGCGGCGAGTTATCAAAGCTTAGAATACAATTTGTTAATAGTGCAGAGTTCTTTGGCCATGAAGTAAATGATGAAAATACATTTGTAATTTGTGCGAAGGTAGGCTTGCTAGAAGAAGATATCAACGTAGCAAAAATGTGTCACGTTGTAAGAAATACATTGAATGGCGCAGAAATGAGAACTCGTTTTTGGTTGGGACATGTTGCTAAGCGTGAAGGAAACAAAACCATTAGCTCAATACAGGGCTTTATTGGAAATACGGCGTTAGCGCGTCTGTTGGTTGTAGAAAAACAGAGTGCTGAAGACTTAAAGCGCCATGCAAAGGAAGAGATGAAGTATTTAGCAGATTTACTTCCACAACTTTATGAATCAGAAAAAGAGGTTAGATCACAGTGAGCAAAATGGCATGGCCATCTCCAATCTGGATTGATTCGGCCAACGAATAAAAAAGTAGTTAATCAATTAATATGTAGGTAATATTTTATTTTATATATTACCCCTTAGGATAATTTTCTTAGTTTAGAAGCATAGTATGGAAATAAGTTTTACAGAGAAAGATCTAGAATTCAGAGATGAAATAAGATCCTGGATAGAAAACGAATACCCGAAGCACATAAAAGAAAAACAAGAGAAAGGTGAATCTTTAACCAAAGAGGAAGTTACAGAATTTCATAAAGCTCTAGCTGCTAAAGGTTGGATGGGCTATAACTGGCCTACCGAATATGGAGGAACAGGCTGGACATCCTCGCAAATATATATTTTTCAAAAAGAATTTGGTCTAGCAGGCTGTCCGAATATATTACCTTTTGGGGTCGCTATGGTGGGGCCTGTTATCTACACTTTTGGAAATGAAGAGCAAAAGAAGAGATTCTTACCGGACATATTAAATTTTGATACCTGGTGGTGCCAAGGTTATTCAGAAGCAGGATCAGGGTCTGATTTGGCTTCCCTAAAAACCAAAGCTGTAAGAGAAGGTGATGATTACATTGTCAATGGATCCAAAACATGGACGACTTTGGCTCAACATGCAGATTGGATATTCAATCTAGTAAGAACTGAAACAACAGAAAAAAGACAGGAAGGTATTTCATTCCTTCTCATTGATATGAATACTCCGGGTGTTGAAGTGGAACCAATTATTACAATTGATGGTGCGCATGAAGTGAATAGTGTCTTTTTTACTGATGTGAAAGTACCTGTTGAGAATTTGATTGGTGAGGAAGGTAAAGGTTGGACTTATGCTAAATTTTTATTAGCCAATGAACGTTTTGGTATTGCAGTTGTTGGTGCTGAAATTCGGCAGTTGAATAAATTAAAGCAGATAGTTTCAGAATTGGATAACCCAGCTTTGTCTAGGAAAGTTAAAGAGGTAGAGATTGATATTTCTGCCCTGGAAATGCTTGGCTTAAGGATGTTGTCGGATATAGAAACTAAAGGGCATCCAGGTCCTGAGTCCTCTATATTGAAAATTCGCGGCACAGAGATTCAACAACGATTGACTGAATTATTTATCGAAGCTTCTGGAGAGTACGCTCTTATTTATCCAGGGCCTCATGGTCATCTTGATAGCTCAAAGCCAAGCGGCCCTGACCATGTTGCAAAATCACTTTCTAAGTATCTTAATTATCGTAAGACCTCAATTTATGGGGGCAGCAATGAAATTCAGAAAAATATAATTTCTAAGATGATATTGGGTCTATAGCTATGAATTTAAATTTTTCAGATGAACAAAAAATGCTTAGAGAACAGATACAGAAATTCTGTGAGTCAGATTATTCTTTTGAAAAAAGAGAGGAAATTATTAAATCGGGAGAAGGTTTCGATAGAGATTTTTGGAATCTGTTTTCAGAACTCGGTTGGTTATCTCTACCTTTCAATGAAGACTCAGGCGGATTTGGGTACGGTCCAGTTGAACTTTCAATTTTATTCGAAGAATTTGGAAAGGTTCTTGTTGTCGAACCTTATCTAAGCACAGTGGTTCTGTCAGGTTACATTATTGATAATTCTTCTTTTAGTCGTCGTATTGAGCTTGTTGAGGCTATTACATCAGGCAAAAAACATGTATCACTGGCCTATATCGAATCAAACCAAAACTTTGATCACTCTGACCCTCAAACCTTAGCTGTTGATGAAGGAGATAATATTATTGTTAACGGTAAGAAATCATTGGTTCTAAACGGTAGTAATGCAGATCATTTAATAGTCTCGGTCAGCTATCAAGATGAACAGGCGTTGATCTTAATTGATAAGCAACAGTCCGGAGTATCGTCCAATGAGTACCCGACTATTGATGGGCAGACGTGTGCAGAAATAAGCTTTAAGGATGTTAATGTTTCTAATGAAGCCATTCTTGCAAAGAGCTATGAAGCTGAAGAACTTCTTAATGAGGCCATTAATCTTGCAACGCTTTGCGTCAGTGCAGAGAGCATCGGTTGTATGACATCGTGTTATCTCAAGACCGTTGAATACACCAAGGGCAGACAACAGTTTGGTCAACCCATCAGCAAATTCCAGGTGCTTCAACATAGAATGGTGGATATGTTTATAGAGACAGAGGTGTGTAAGTCGCTTTTATTTAAAGCTATGCTTGAATGTGATTCTAATGAAGACACTAAGACCCAGTCAGTTTCGGCTCTAAAATATCAAATTGGTACTTCTGGGAAATTAGTTTCTCAAGAAGCGGTTCAACTTCATGGTGCAATGGGTGTCAGTGATGAGATGCTGATAGGTCATTATCTTAAGAAGTTGGTAGCTATAGATGCTTTATTTGGCAATGCTGATTATCATCTGC
>PAON01000046.1:0-26766 GCA_002708495.1 Dehalococcoidia bacterium
ATAGGCGATAACCATGATGCTGCCCATGCAATTGGTCATAACGTTATACGTTATCGCGTTATGGCAATTTTGTTTGGTGGTGCAATGGCAGGAATTGGTGGTGCTTTCTTGTCTCTAGTTCAGGTTCCAATTTGGGGAGAAGATATGACCGCTGGACGAGGTTGGATTGCATTAGGACTTGTTGTCTTTTCTTCATGGCAGCCTTTTAGAGTTATTTTAGGTGCAATAATATTTGGAGGTATTACTATTCTTCAGCTTCACGCTCAGGGGTTTGATATTAGAATAAGTGCACAATATTTGTCCATGCTGCCTTATTTGGCAACAATTATAATTTTGGTTAGTTTGAGAATGAGAGCAAAAAACAAAACAAACCGCACAATGCCTAATTGTTTGGGTAGAATATTTCATTCCACAACTTAATTGTGTAATTTTTAGAACTTCGTTTAAAAAATAGGTAAAAAAAGTTAGAAATAATGTTTAATAAATAAGGAGAAGAAGTATGAGTAATATAAGATTGACGAGTATTTTAAAGCTTTCGCTTTTAAGTGCAGTCTTAGCGTTTACTAGTAATGTTTTTGCGGACCCTGTAAAAGCTGCTTTTGTCTACATTGGCCCAACAGGTGACCATGGTTGGACTTTTGCACATGACCAAGGCGCAAAATATGTTAAAGAGCACATGGGAGATGATGTAGTTATAACTACCGTAGAGAGTGTTGCAGAAAACTCAGACTCTGAGCGGACTATTACGAGTCTTGCTCGAAAGAATGATATTATTTTTACAACATCATTTGGTTACATGAACCCAACTCTTAAGGTGGCAAAGCGTTATCCAGATGTTAAGTTTGAGCATGCTACAGGATATATGCTAGCAGATAATGTTTCTGTTTATTCTGCAAGGTTCTATGAAGGAAGACACGTTATTGGTAAGCTTGCAGGAAAAATGACAAAGAGTAATGTAATTGGATATATCGCTTCTTTTCCAATACCTGAAGTAATTAGAGGAATCAACGCTGCTTATTTAGCTGCTAAATCAGTTAACCCTGACATTCAAATAAAAATCGTTTGGGTTTACACTTGGTACGATCCAGGTAAGGAAGCTGATGCTGCTAATGCACTAATTGCACAGGGAGCTGATATTATTATGCAGCACACTGATTCAACTGCAGCTATGACTGTAGCTGAAGAGACAGAGGGAGTATATGCATTTGGCCAAGCTTCAGATATGGGAGAATGGGGTCCAACATCTCAGTTGACAGGAATTATTGATGACTGGGGTCCTTACTACTTAGCTAGAGTTCAAGCAGTTAAGGATGGAACATGGGCATCTTCTGACACCTTTGATGGTATAGCTGAAGGAATGGTTGAGTTTGCTCCAATGGCAAATATGCCTAAAGGTCTTGGAGATTGGGCTGAAAGAATTGTTAATGGTATAGGTAATGGTTACATTCATCCATTTACAGGTCCAATTAATAAGCAAGACGGTAGTCCATGGTTAGCGGAAGGTGAAACACCACCTGACTACCCTGATCTACTGACAATGGATTTTTATGTAGAAGGAATTGAAAGTAAGTATCCTAACTAATAAAAATTCAGTTAAGTATTAATACTAATCGCGCCCTAGGTTTTACTTAGGGCGCGATTTTTTATAGTTATTTTTAATCTATTATGTCGAACCCATCATACGACTGGTTAAATAAGTTACCTAAGGTTGAGCTTCATCTTCATTTAGAAGGCACCTTGGAGCCTGAGTTGATGTTTGAGTTAGCAAAAAGNAATGACATCTCGTTGCCTTATAGAGATATCGATGAAGTAAAAAAAGCTTACCAGTTTAATAATCTTCAGGATTTTTTAGATATTTATTATCAGGGTGCAGAAGTTTTGCAATCAGAGAGAGATTTTTATGACTTAACGTGGGCATATCTTAAAAAGTGTCAGCAACAGAACGTGAAACACGTAGAGCCATTCTTTGACCCTCAGACGCATACCTCAAGAGGNATACCCTTCGAAACAGTTGTCAACGGTATTAGTCGCGCTTTAGAGGATGGTCAAACTAATCTCGGAATTACTTATCGATTAATTATGTGTTTCTTGAGGCATCTTAGTGAGTCAGATGCAATGGAAACTCTAAAATCAGCTGAAAAATTTAAAAGCAANATATACGCNATCGGCTTAGATAGTTCAGAGCAAGGCAATCCTCCAGAAAAATTTTCAAATGTCTTTNGTGAGGCTAGCAAAATAGGTTTTAAGTTGGTGGCCCATGCAGGGGAGGAGGGNCCAGCTAGCTNTATATGGAGTTCTTTAGATGTTNTNAAGGTAAANAGAATTGACCATGGGATTCGTGCNATGGATGATCCAAAACTTTTATCACGGCTTATTGNTTCACAGATGCCGTTGACGGTATGCCCATTATCAAATACNAAGCTTAGAGTNTTTGATGACATGTCTCAACACACCATANTTNAGATGCTTGATTTAGGGTTATGCGTTACCGTTAATTCAGATGATCCTTCATATTTTGGGGGATACATCACNGAAAACTTTAATGAGCTTGCTGAGCATTTATTTCTTACAAAAGNGCAAGCAATTCTTTTAGTAAAAAATAGTATTAACGCAAGTTTTNCTGACAANACTCGCAAAATTGAACTGNGTAATTNACTAAATTCCTATATTAGGGATTAAAGGCTTAATATAACAACGCTAATGAATGAAGTTTCGATATAAAGNCAAAGTTGTTAATACGAGTTTTATTCCGCAAAAAACTTAATAACCTTATCAGCTATAAATTGACTAACTCTCACATTTGATTCAACTGTAATACCTGAAGTATGAGGGGTTAGAATACAATTCATTGAACTTGTAATTTCCTTATAAAATTCTTCNTCTANCGGCTCTGAGCTATATACATCCAACGCAAAGCCTTTAATCAAATTTTCTTTGTAAGCTTTTAATAGATCTTTTTCATTAACTATCGAGCCTCTAGATGAGTTAATAATAATTGGAGTCTTCTTCATCTTATTAAAAGAGCTGTAATTTATTAGATCTCTAGTTTCCTCAGTTAGTGGAAGGTGAATTGAAATAACATCAGAAAAATTAAAAAGTTCCTCTTGACTAACCAATGAAACACCTAATTTTTCTGAATCTGATGATGGAATAAACGGATCATAAGCAATGACATTTGCACCAAAAAATCGGGCGAGTCGACTGACTTTCTTGCCAATAACACCAAAGCCAAGTAAACCTAACGTTTTACCTCCCAACTCACTTGATTCGATAGATGTTCTAGGCCACTGACCTGATACAGTAGCACTATGAGAAATAGGAATCTTTTTTAACAAAGAAAGTGAACAACTAATAACATATTCAGCTACTGAGTCAGCATTCATACCAGTTGCAGGCTGTACAAAAATATTGTTATCTGAGCAATAGTTAGTATCAATATTATCTAATCCAACGCCTAAGCGTCCTACAAACCTTAAGTTGTTAGCCTGAACAAGTAATGTCTTGCTGAGTTGAGTTTTATTTCTGACTATTACGGCGTCAACCAAAGCTATTTGAGAGCTTAACTCTTCTGTATCCTCATGAATACTTGGGTTATAGGTTACATCGAACAATTTAGCAATACTATCAATGCTATCTTGCTCCATAAACTCGGTAATTAATACTTTTATCATAGTTACTTTATTTCCACCGTTGGTTTTAATTGCTTTGAGAATTTNATAAGTTCATTGTATTTTGGTATTGCGTGTATACCTCCACTTCTAGAGCATTTAATTGATGCAGCAGCTGTAGCTAATTCTATTGACTCTTGTATTGTTTTATTGGCATGNATAAATCTAGCAAATGCGCCATGAAATACGTCACCTGCTCCATTNGTTTCGACCACTTCTATCTCAGGTGCTGGACAATGGTAAACAGCTCCCTTATCNATCCAATAGACCCCTTTAGAACCAAGTGTAACGGCATAAAACTTGTTATGATCCTGATATAAGTTTTCTAAAGAGTTAATTATAGATTCATTATTTGTATATTCCAATAGGCCAGTTTCTGAAAAAATGGGATGGGATGAATAATTAATAACCTCTTCAACTATTTTATTGTTAGAGAAATTGTCTAAGTCGACAACACAATTAATACCATACTCATAAGTATTTTTTGAAACATAATGTGCCGCCTCAATCCAGTGCGCATCAATTAAATAGGTTTGTCCATTTGAAAAATTAAATATGGGAAGTGTCTTTTCATCTAGTAACTTTTGCTCATTAAATACTGCCAACATTCTTTCACCATTANTATCTTCAAAAATATGACTTTGAGATGATAATGCACCTTTTACTGTAATAGATTTATGAAATTNAATATTGTATTGATCAAGCTCAGATTTTAAGAAATCAGCAGCATCGTCATCACCAAAACGANTGACAAGTTCAGATTTTTCACCTAGAAAATTAACCGCAAAACTAGCAACAGCTGCAGGCCCTCCTAGTCTCTTGTCTAGACTCTTTGCCACTAGTTTTATTGGCTTTTNAGGAAAGCTGTCAATCTTTACAACTCTATCTAGAAAAATAGGTCCAACACAAATTATCATANGGTTCCTTTATGAGAGGTCATTTTATTAAGGTACTCATAGATTTTATTTTAATAGTATTAGTTGATGAAATTATCTACTTATTTGATAGAGTTCGACTAACTGAANCCTTCCATCCAGANAGTTTTTTTTGTCTAACAGCTTCAGGCATTGTTGAATTAAATTGATTCTCAGATTTCCAGGATTTTGCAAAGTCTTCAATTNGTGGATAAAAGCCTATCTGCATTCCTGCTAAATAGGCCGCACCCAAAGCAGTAGTCTCTAGATTTTTTGGTCTATCAACAGGCAAATTAAGTAAATCTGAAAGCATCTGCATAGTCCANTTTGACGCGGCCATACCTCCATCTACTCTAATAATACTTAATTCATTTCCACTCCAATCTTTTAAAATTGCAGCCAAAAGGTCAAAGGTTTGGTAGCACACAGACTCTAATGCGGCTTTTGTAATCTCGGCTGCCCCTGTACTTCTTGTAAGTCCATATAATGCGCCTCGACAATCTGGATCCCAATACGGTGCACCGAGTCCAACAAATGCAGGTACTAAATATACTTCTTGATTAGGATCAGCTTGCATTGCTAGAGTCTCCGACTGTTCAGCTGATTCTATGAATTTTAGGTCATCACGAAGCCATTGAACGGCTGCACCCGCTACAAATATTGATCCCTCAAGGGCGTAGCAAGGCTTATTGTTTATTTGAAAGGCGATAGTAGTTAATAGCTTGTTTCTTGATTCAACTGGTTTATCCCCAGTATTAATTAAAACAAAACAACCAGTTCCATAGGTAGACTTCACCATACCTGGCTCAAAGCATGCCTGACCTACAAGCGCCGAATGCTGATCACCAATCAAACTACAAATGGGTATTTCAGAACCAAAAAATGAATCATCACATTTACTAAAATCTGCCGCACTATCACAAACATTTGGCAACATTGATTTAGGAATATTAAATAGCTTTAATAATTCATCATCCCAACAACCCTCATAAATATTATACAAAAGAGTTCTAGAAGCATTAGTAGCATCAGTCGAGTGAACTTTATTATTACTTAAGCGCCATAAAATAAAGCTATCAATTGTTCCAAAGATTAACTTACCAGAATTTGCTTTATCACGCGCACCATCAACATTATCAAGAATCCAAGCAATTTTAGTGGCACAAAAATAAGGATCAATCAATAAGCCAGTTTTTTTTGAAACAATCTCTTGATGGCCAAGCTCTTGAAGACTTTGACATTCATCTGAGGTTCTTCTATCTTGCCAAACTATTGCATTATATATAGGCTTTCCAGTCTCCTTATCCCAAACAACAGTGGTTTCTCGCTGATTAGTGATACCTATTGAAGCAATTTGACTCGGTTTAATTTTTGCCCTCAAAATGGCGTCATTACAACTCTCAAGCACTGAAAGCCAAATCTCTTCAGGGTCATGCTCAACCCAGCCTGAATTTGGAAAAAATTGAGTAAATTCTTTTTGACCTATAGCTACAATTTTATAATTTGCATCAAATAAAATTCCTCTAGATGAAGTTGTTCCTTGATCTATTGATAAAATATATTTATTAGAATTTATCATATTGTTTACTCGCTATTTTTATTGATAATAGGCAATTGTTTGTAAATATTACCTATTTTTTTCCATATAATTACCCAACTCTTTTAAATTATTTTTATCCAAAAACAAATAAAGCTTAGTGCGTCTCTCGGTTATATCATCAGGGAAAAGAGCAAACTCTTCTTGCATCAAATAATCAACCTCAACTTGATACAGGTTTTTACCAAAATTAATCCCAAGATCATCAATACTAGANACTCTTTTTAAAACTATACTTGTCCTAGTTCCATACAATTTAAAAAGACGCTTGAGGTATTCTATATCTAAGTAATCGTACTTTTTACTCAGATTATTAATTAAGNTTTCTTTCTCACTTATTTGAAAGTCTCCGCCAGGCAAATGAGTTTTACTAGTCAAAGAAGGTTTTTTGTTTCCTAGAATTGACTCAATTAAGTCAACAACNTCTTCTGACAACTGCCTAAAGGTTGTAAGTTTTCCTCCAAAGATATTAATAAGAGCACTATCATCAACGCGACTATCTTCTCTTATTACGTAATCACGTGATGCTTTTTGAGCCTTTTGCTTTGTATTATCATAGAGTGGACGAACACCACTCCAATGACTTATAACGTCATTTTTTGATATTTTATTATCAAAATATTTATTTGCTGAAGTAATAATGTAGCTAATTTCATCCTCTGATATTGAAAAATTATCAAGATCTTCATTAAAGTCAACATCAGTTGTCCCAATAAAAGTAAATTCATCTTCCCAAGGAATTGCAAAGAATATTCGACCATCACTATTTTGAAAAAGATAAGAGTAGTTATGNTNAAATATTTNATTAACAACTATATGACTACCTTTAACTAGTCGAATATTGTTTGCATTAGTTTGCTTATAAGAATTGCTTAAAAAATTATCAATCCATGGGCCTGTCGCATTTATCACGACTTTTGCTTTAATGGTTTGATTTTTACCAGTTATTGAGTTAACGGTATTAATTTCCCAAATATTATTTACCTGCTTTATATTGCTTNCTATCGTTCTTGTTGAAATAAAGCTACCTAATTTTTTAGCATCTATAGCATTTAAGACAGTAAGTCTTGAGTCGTCAGCCATACAATCAGAATATTCGAAACCCTTTGAGTATGAGTCTAATAAAGTTAATTGCGAAACATGAGATTTAATATTAATTGAGGTTGAGCGCTTAATAAACTTAGAAGAATAGAGATTATCATAAAGCATCATCCCAAATTTCAATATCCAGGCTGGTCGAAGACCTTTATGATAAGGCAAAATAAATCTAACTTCTTTAACAATATGAGGAGCAATACTAATTAATGTATCTCGCTCCTTTAAAGCTTTTCTTACAAATGAAAACTCATAGTTTTCTAAATAACGAAGACCCCCATGTATCAATTTAGAAGAGGCCGATGATGTCCCGCTAGCGATATCGTTTTTTTCTGCAAGATAAACGCTATAACCACGACCTGCAGCGTCTCTAGCAATGCCGCAGCCATTGACTCCTCCACCAATAACAAAAACATCATATATGGTTTTCATTTATTACCTAATTATAAGTTTTTTNCGNATTAAAGNTCAAANTCANTCATCNGAACANCTCTACNTTCTTTTATAGAAATCTCAGCTGCCTCTCCTATNGCNACAGCAANNANNCCATCATTNAGNGACACTTCNGGCTTAGTATTNTTGCGNATAGCNTTNATAAANGANNTGTGCTCATAGTANGTGGATCCNTGATGGTGNCCNNCCTCANGAATTTTAGNNTCTACGGTTATGTTTTCTCTTAGTGCAGTTTGATCCTCTCTCATTCCAATTCTAATATCTGAGTTTGTTATTCCAGATCGATTAGATGGAACTTCTGTCTCTATTTTTCCTATTGAACCGACTGCACATAATTCTTCTTGGTATTCAGAATTCTCAGCGAACATACATAAGTCCAGAAATGCCCTCACTCCATTTTCAAAATCAACAATTACAAATGCATTATCAAGTAAATCTGGCACTTTTCCATCGTACTCCTCATCNAAATGGTTTACATCTTGATTGCCACTCGCATAAACCTTNAANGGNTCNCTCTNGGCAATCAATCTCATTAAATCAAAGAAGTGACAGCACTTTTCAACCAGTGTACCTCCAGTATTTATTGAGAAACGATTCCAATCATCAACTTTATGTAAAAAAGGGAATCGATGCTCTCGAATAGAAAGCATTTGCAAATTACCTATCGTCTTATTATGAATCTCTTGAATCATTTTTTGAACTGGCGGCATATAGCGATACTCCATAGCAGTCCAAATAACGCCTGGATAGTTACTAGTTAGTTTCGCAAACTCNTTGCAATCTTCTACAGTTGTGCATAAGGGCTTCTCTATTAACAGGTGAGCGTTAGACCTGAGGACACCCTTTAAAACCTCTATATGGGTAAAGTTGGGCGTAGCAATAATGTACGCATCTGCAATATTTGCCTCAACAAGGTCTTCATAATTATCAAAAATTGTAACTTCATTATTTAATAAATCTAGGCAGTCTTTAATTGATTGTTTACTAGTATCACAAATGGCAACGACTTCTACGTCATCTATAATTTCGATGTTGAGTATGTGCTCTTGGCCCATACATCCCCCACCAATAATTGCATATTTGATTTTGTTCGTCATAGTGTGTAAGTTGGAATGTTCATTTGGTTGCCAAAATGAATGAGCTTATCAGACACGTCACCATAAGTAAATGCAACATGATGTTCAAGACCTCCTTTGAACATTTGTTCTGCTTTATGTGCGCTATCCTCACCTAAGCTGATNACGCCTGATGTTCCTGAAAAAGAGTTTGGTCGATCAATAACAGAACCCTTTAAAACAAAAAATTGAAGTTTATTTCGAGCTTTTGAGACTCTAAAAATAGTAATCTCTCCAGACTTAAGGCTAAAGTCATGGAGTAGCGGTTTTTTTCTGTTTGAGTGAATACCAGATTTAGCAGTCCCTTCTTTTGCCATACTTATAGGGGCAAGACCGCAATGCCAAAAAACTAAAGAGTTGTCGGTCTTGTCAACATCAACAATATCTACTAGGAGTGATGGGTTGTGATTCATTTGATTAAGTATATTGCAGCTTATTCCTCCTAAAACATCAGCCTCACAAGCGCAGCTTACCTTTTTTTCATTCATCATAGCCATTGGTCCACAAGATGCACATCCATACTCAGTAAATGTTTCTGGCCAACATCTAATTGCAAAGGCGTCTAGATTGTGTTTGTCTTTTAAGCTTTCCAAGCCATGGTAGATTGAAATACTTTTGTCAAACTCATCTTGCACAAGCTCTTCAGTTCCCTGAAGATAGCCAGAAATAGTATTTTTTGTACTTGCAATTGTTTCCGTATTAACATTTTTTGCCTCGTCAAATAGGTCATCTAATTCGAGATTTATTAAAGAAACATTGAGCTTATCTGTTACCTCATCTTGATCATAGTCGCAAGTATAAAAACCTTCAGGTCTGTCGCCAATGATTCCAATTGTTTGCTTATCAATGGTGTAGTTAAAGTCGCTTCGATTATTACTTATAGTTGCTTCATTCCATAGAGTATTCTCATTATCATTGCTGCTCTCAATAAACTTAGAGAATGATAATTTATTGAACTTGGTTTCACTTTGCATAATGATAAAGTCGGGAGAAATATTATTTTTAATTAGAGAGTGCATACCAAGATTGAGTCCACAGATAGAGTTCAGCCTCAATCTGCCACCAGTTCTTGGCTCGGGAAATGAGACAATACAAATTGGCTTGTTTATAGTCTTAGTAAAATTTAAGATAAATTTTGCATCAGTAAAGGTTGTTTGGAAAATAAAAATTTTTTCACATTCATTGCTTTCAAAAAATTCCAAAGCTTTGTTTGCAATGTCGTCATTAGTAATCAACTGATTAAAACCTAATGCATCAGTTGATATAGACTCCAAAATATTTTTTGCTTCACTAAATTTAGATTCAGCAAACTCAACATCAAAGGTTTCTCTTGCTAATGCTAGATATCCAATCATTTAAAATCTCCAAAGTCCTTAGTAAAGTTTTCAGGATCTTTAATTTTAAAGCCATTTGCAAAATATGTATCAAGAGAATATGCATTGCGTGAGGTTAAATCGTTTAGTTTATTTATATAATTGACCGATTCAGTTTTTAATCCTTTATCAACATTGCTGATGTTAGGATAATTCTTAAAGGCATCTAACCAGATTGTTCTTCCAGCTAGGTAACCCGATGCACCATTCTTATAAGCTAACTCAAGACATTTATAGAAGGATTTTTTTCCCATACCAGATGAAAGAACAACCCACGGCTTGTTACTTGTTGCTTTTGCTAAATCATTGAATGCAACTTCAGTTTCGATGGAAATATTATTTTCTAGTTCATTACTGTCAACTGGAGACTCTAATTTAAATATATCAACTTTGTATTTTTCTTTAGCAAACTCTTTAACACTATCAATTACATGTTGAGTATTTTTTTGTTTTTGTTCTTGATATTCTTTCGAGTGGTTTAAATCATCTTGAAAAGGATATACGAGAAGCTCTAAGAGGAAAGGTATGCTATATTTTTCACACTCTTCTCCTATTTTTTGAACGTATTTTTGCTGATGCTCAAGCGATTCTCTCTCAGCATCAGGACGATACCAAGCAAGCACTTTNACTGCATCACCGCCAGCTTTTTTAATTTTTTCAACGCTCCAGTTGCTTATATNATTTGAATATCGACCATGCANCGTCTCTTTAAAGTTATGCTCCTCAAGGGTAATAACAAGGCCCTTAGAGTTGTTATATTGAAGAAGATTNGGGATGGAATAATGAGGATCCATAAGGATAGCAGTTGCTAAATGAGATAGGTTCAATGTGATTAGTCTTTTGCATTCGACTACTTCTTGATAGGTGTATTTTCTTCCTGTAGCCGCAGTTATGATATTGAATATGGGAGGCCTCTGATCTACTGCAAGCATTTGAAAATGATTATTATCTGTACAAAGTTTTTTTAAATGTATTAGCTTTCCAAGATTTTGAGTTGTCATATTTTTTTATATTTTTTTATAGTAAGAAAAATATCGTAATAATTTCTAGTTTCATATAGNGATATAGAAATTCTTTTTCAATCATATTATTTTACTGATATATATGAATTCATGTATACTCTAATTTAGTTAAATTCAATTTTTTTTATTTATGATAGATTTTTGAGTTTAATGAGTGAAATCTAATATAGATTAGATNTCACTTAATTTAATATTTAACTATTGGAGATAGATATGAAAAAAAGTATTTTATTGGCATCTATTCTTGCCATCTCATCATTTGGTGTTAATGCAGCAGAAATTAAGTTTGTTTGCTATCAGGATGCTAATGAGTGTGATGTATTGAAAGATATGTCTTCTGTTTGGGAAGGTTCTACTGGAAACACAGTGAACTTTGAGATAGTTGGCTATGATGTTGTTAGAGATCAGCTTGAAAATCTTCTTGAGTCTGGAGCTGCTCCTGACGTAGCAAGAGTGACAAACTTAGGTGGACTTAATAAGTTCTATTTAGATTTGACGCCTTATGTTGACTCTGCTGCTTGGGAGAAAAACTATGGTGCAACTTTGCCATGGTATAGAAAGCCATCTGGAGATAATGGAATCTATGGTTGGCAAACTCAGTTAACGGTTACTGGTCCATATGTAAACGTTACTATGTTTGAGGATGCTGGTGTAGATATGCCTGAAGAGGGCGCATCTTGGGATGACTGGGCTGATGCCTTAAGAGTTGTTAAATCTGAACTTGGCTTAACTGCCGGTCTTGCAATGGATAGAACTGCTCATAGATGGGCTGGACCTGCCTTTTCGTATGGCGCTAAATTCCATGAAAACGGTGTTCCAATTCTAGTTGATGATGGTTTTAGAGCGTTCGCTGAGACATTTGTTGGATGGCATGAAGAGGGCTTAATGCCTGCTGAAGGTTGGCCAGCAGGTGCCGGTACAGCATATAAAAATGCTGCACCTCTATTCCTAGATGGAACTGTTGCAATGCACATGTCTGGTTCTTGGATGCTTGGAAATTATGATAAAAATATAACCAACTTTGAATGGAAAGTTGTACCAATTCCATGTGGTACTGGTGGTTGTGGAGCAATGCCAGGAGGTTCTGGTGTAGTTGCTTTCAATTCATCTGAGCACCCTGAAGTTGCGGCATCTTATGTTGACTTCTTGTCGCAAGCTGGAAGAGCTGGATATTTTGCAGCGAATACTTCAAACATTACTGCACACCAAGGTCTGCAAAAAGCAGGAATTGATTACACAAGTGTTAGTCCAAGAGTTTCTGCAGGACTTTCAACTTTTGCAGCTAATGCTGGTAAAGCAGCTGAGTCTACTCCGCAAGCATACTGGTTTCAGGGTTACAATAAAAACTTTGCCATTTATGGTATTGTTCCTGACTACATAACTAAAGCTATCACAGGTGAAATGAGCCTTGATGACGCTTTGGCGGCAATTGATGCTGATGTAGCAGCCAAGATAGCAGAATAGAGTTATACTTAGTTAATATTAAGGCCGTCATTAATGGCGGCCTTTTTTTGTAGTTAGGAATAAATTTTCAAAATGCTTGATAACTTTTTAAATATTAATAATTGGTATCTATTTTCTTGTTTCTATCTTTTGATTGGTTTTATTTTGTCAAGAGATGTTTATGGATTGATGCCAAGATTAATGTCCGCTTTAGGTTGGCCAATTGAATTTACTCAAAAGGTATTTGGAACAAAATCATTACCTTATCTATTTTTATTCCCAAATATATTAATTTTTGGTCTGTTTACTTTCCTACCATTATTTATGAATTTTGGTTTTTCAGTAACAGATGGGACGAGTATTAACTTTGAAAACAGAGATTTTTCTGGATTAGATAACCTTGCGAGAATCACTCAAGAAGTACAGATCGATACTGGTGGTGAAAATGTTGAAGATGACAAGTTTAAGGCTGCAATGGCAGATACATTTGTCTTCGTAATACTCCAAGTTCCAATTATGATTCTAATTGCTCTTTTTACATCTATCGTTCTTAATCGAGAGATAATCGGTAGGGGTTTTTGGCGAGCGATATTCTTTTATCCGGTAATGCTAAGCCCGGTAGTGGTTGCTTTTTTGTGGACCTTAATATTAAAAAGGCAAGGTCTTTTATCTCAAACTTTGATAGATTGGAATTGGATTAGTGAGCCGATTCAGTGGCTAATTGACCCATCATGGACAATGTTTTGGTCTATTTTTGTCTATACATGGGCCCATACGGGTTTTTATATGTTAATTCTGCTTGCAGGGCTTCAATCTATTCCTAAAGATTTATATGAGGCTGCACAGATGGATGGAACATCAGAGAGTAGGGTTTTTTGGAGAATTACTTTGCCCCTACTAATGCCTATATTACTAGTAGTTACCGTCCTTTCATTGATAAAGGCAGTTCAAGCTTTTGAAGAGTTATATGCCTTGCAAGTTGGATGGATCTCTCTCGTCTCNTATATAGTTGAAAATGCAGGAATAAGAGGCCAAAAGACATTCTTTGGATTAGGGATTGCGGCTATGGCATCATTAATTGTAGCCTCAATTTTAATTGTACTTTCATTGCTTCAGTTCTATTTAACTAGGAGGCAAGTAAAGCTATGACGGCAGTTATCGAATTCTTTACTCGAAGGCAAGGAAAAAAGAAGCTCAGTCTAGTGGATTGGGTTTCTTATGGTTTTTTATTTCTTGGTTTTTTAATTATTTTTCTGCCAGTTTTATGGTTAATAATGAATTCAGTTAAATCACAATTCTTACTTCAAAAATACGATACAAACTTTTTACCTTTGGATTATGAACGGGTTGCAAGGGCAACCGCTTATGGCCCTGAAGGAAAAGAAATTATGATTATCAAAGATTTGCCTGCTTGGGCTCTGTTCTGGAAAGATCTTAATGAAGATGAACGGGCTGAAAAAGATCTTGACAATCTACTTTCTAACTACAGTGGTAACGAATATTACGCATTAAGGACACATTTTGAGTTAGTCTCAGGCGCTGCTAAAGAGTTAATCATTGAAAGAAACTTGCCAGAATGGCTTATCAAATACCCAAGTATGTTTCCGAGTGCAAAGAAAGAATATGATCCTGAATCTATTGTTAGCCAGCTTGACCCTGAGGAAACTAGACTATTATCCGAATACTTAGGTTTAAAGCCTTATAAGCCCAACGGCTTTACCTCACAAATTCTGATTTCTATGATGGACCCAGAGACGAGTGAGGTTGTTGAATACTCTGTAAGTAGGATTGACCCTAATCGAGATATCGTAAATGCTCGTTTAATTAGTAATCCACAGGGCGGTATTGTTAAGCTTCCAGTAAATGAGATTATTTTAAATAAAAGTTTGAAACCTTCCTGGATAAATTACACAGACCCTCTAACTAAAAATGTTCTTGGTAGCTTCGATGCAGTGAGGTGTATAAATAACTCTTTATTTGTAACTATAGTGGCGACATTAATCACGCTGCTGATTAATTCAATGGCTGCATTTGCTCTATCAAAGTATCGATTTAATGGACAGATTATTTTCTTTGTGATTATATTGGCTACGCTTATGGTGCCAGCATCAGTGCTGATTGTTGGGATATTTAAAATGGTAACGATGACTGGACTGTCTGGCTCGCTTTGGGGTGTGATAATACCTGGAGCTGCAACACCTACTGGTGTGTTTATGCTTAGGCAATATATGCTTACCATTCCGGACGAATTACTTGAGGCAGCAAGAATGGATGCGGCTAGTGAGTGGACAATTTATTGGCGTATTGTATTTCCACTAGCACTTCCTGCAATTGTAGTTCTAGGTATTCTGTCTATTATATGGAGGTGGAATGACCTGATATTGCCGATGATTGCTGTTTCAACGACAAAGGCCGCCTACACTATTCAGCTCTGTTTGCTGGATTTTAATGGCGAGTATATTGCTAGAGAACACTACGGTTTAGCGATGACAGTGGTTAGTTTAGTTCCAACAACATTGGTTTTTGTGTTTCTTCAAAAATATATTACAACTGGCATAGCCTCAACGGGAATAAAATAAAATTATGGCAAATCTTAAACTTTTAGATATTAAAAAATCTTACGGCAAAACAGAAGTAGTTCATGGCGTTGACCTTGAGGTGCTGGATGGCGAGTTTTGTGTTTTAGTAGGGCCTTCAGGGTGTGGTAAATCAACTCTTCTTAGAATGATTGCTGGTCTTGAAGCCATTACTGCTGGCTCAATACTGATTGATGATGTTGAAGTTAATAATATCTCTGCAGCTAAAAGAGGATTAGCGATGGTATTTCAGTCATATGCTCTTTATCCTCATATGACAGTACGTCAAAATCTAGCTTTTGGATTGGAAAATTTAAAATTAGATAAAGCAGATATTGATCAGAGAATCATTAAAGCTGCTAATCAGTTGAGAATGGAGGATTATTTAAAGAGAAAGCCTGGTCAACTTTCTGGTGGCCAAAGGCAACGAGTTGCAATTGGAAGAGCTATCGTTCGTGAGCCTTCAATATATTTATTTGATGAGCCATTATCGAATTTAGATGCTGAGTTACGTGTTGCTACACGCGTTGAATTAAAGGCTTTACATGCAAGACTTGGAAACACAATGGTCTACGTTACCCATGATCAAATAGAGGCAATGACAATGGCTGATAAGATTGTTGTAATGCATGACGGCATTATTGAGCAGACTGGAACCCCTTTGGATTTATATAACAAGCCTGCTAATTTGTTTGTTGCTGGATTTATTGGTTCACCAAAAATGAACTTTTTAGATTGTTCTTCTCTCCCAGAGAGTGTTAAAAAATTAGCGCCTAAGGGTGCATTTACTTTTGGTGTAAGGCCTGAGCATCTCTCAATAAAAGAAGATAATTCACTACCTTTAAAGGTGAAGAATGTTGAGCAGTTAGGCTCAGATAGTTATCTTTATGGCGATACTATTGACAATCAAGTGCTCTCTATTAAATTAAATAATCAAACCGATATTAAGTCTGGACAATCTATCAATGTTGGCCTTGATGAAAGTGATATGCACTGGTTCGATTCAAATGGAATATCTCTTTAGTTGTCATTGTGTATCATCGTGATACGCGTTAAAAATTTAAGATTATATGTCCAATACCAATCCAGCAGCAATTTGGATTAAAAACCCTTTAGCTATCTTTGCACAAGACAGTGATGGAGGTGTCGTTATTCAAGGTCAAAAAATTATTGAACTGGTTTCTTTAGGTGAAACACCAAAGACTCATATCGATGAGGTTTATGATGCAAGTGCTAGCGTCGTTTTACCGGGCTTAATAAATACACATCATCACTTTTATCAAACTCTGACTAGAGCTTATCCTGAAGCTTTAAATAAAGAGCTTTTCCCTTGGCTAAAGAGTCTTTATAAGGTTTGGGCGAATATTCAGCCTGAGATGTTAGCTGTTTCNACAGAGTTGGCATTATCTGAACTTTTGCTGTCTGGTTGTACTACCGCAAGTGATCATCATTACTTGTTTCCAAATCAGCTTGAAAATGCCATAGACATTCAGGTAGAGGAGGCTCAAAAGATTGGAATGCGCGTTGTTCTNACNAGAGGCTCGATGAGCCTNGGNGAAAAGGATGGCGGCTTACCACCACAATCTGTTGTGCAAACAAAGGAGCAGATATTAACCGATAGTGAGCGACTAATTAANGCCTACCATGANANTNAAGAGGGTGCAATGACTCAAATCGCCTTAGCTCCNTGNTCACCATTTTCTGTAACTACAGATCTAATGATAGAGACTGCAGAGATTGCACAGCAGTATGATGTACGTTTACATACTCATCTAGCTGAGACGATAGATGAAGAAAATTTTTGTTTAGATAAGTTCGGCTTAAGGACTGTAGATTATCTTGAAAGTGTTGGCTGGTTGTCAGATCGAACTTGGCTTGCNCATGGNATACATTTCAATAAAGAAGAGATACAAAAGTTAGGTAAATCTGGTGTTGGTATTTGCCATTGCCCAAGCTCCAATATGATGCTNGCTTCTGGCATTTGTCATAGNCTTGAGCTTGAGGAGGCTGGCTCTATTATNGGCCTTGGTGTTGATGGTTCTGCATCCAACGATGGATCCAATATGATAGCCGAACTTAGACAAGCAATGTACTTGCAGCGTTTACGTTATGGTGCTTCAAAGATTACTCATCATCATGCATATGACTGGGCTACCAAAGGGTCAGCTGCACTCCTTGGTAGGACTGATATTGGTGAGATTTCGATTGGAAAGCAAGCGGACCTTGCATTGTTTAAATTAGATGAATTGAGATTCTCTGGTAGCCACGACTCTTTGGCTGCGTTACTGCTATGCGGGGCACAAAAAGCTGATAGAGTTATGATTGCTGGAGAGTGGCGAGTTGTTGATGGAAAAATTGATGGCAAGGATGAGGCTGAGCTAATTTATCGTCACAGCAAAGCAGCAAAAAAATTACGTCAATTAGCTAACGTTTAGTTTTTCTTATTATTGGTATTGACTCACTATATTAGTTAACTTATAATCTTAACTTGAATATTGTTACATAAATCAAGTTGGTTATGAATATACACAGTCATGGAGGCGCCAGAAAGGGCGCTGGTCGTAAAAAAAACTCAGGTAATTTTAAAGAAGAAACTAAGGTTATTAGGGTACCTATTAGCCTTATTGAATCTATTACTCCTAGTATTGAAGTATATAAATCTCAAATCAAGTCAGGTATAGAAGTTCTTAGGGCTAATGAGAACCCAGTAAGGCAATTAATTCCAATCTTTACTTCGCGTGTACAGGCAGGATTTCCTTCCCCAGCAGACGATCATTTAGAGGATACACTTGACTTAAATACCCACCTTATTCATCACCAGGAGGCCACCTTCTTTGTCAAAGCACAAGGCGACTCAATGATCGGTGCTGGAATTCATCAAGGNGANATANTNATAGTTGATAAATCATTNACNCCCAAAAGTGGAAAGATNGTCATCGCAGTTGTTGATGGTGAGTTNACCGTTAAACGCCTACATAAATACAAGGGAAGTATAACCCTTAAGGCTGAAAATCCTGAGTTTGAAGATATTAAGATTAGAGATACTGATGAGCTCATCATATGGGGTGTTGTGACCTCGGTGATACATCAGTATGACTAATAGAGCTAAGTTTGCATTAGTCGACTGCAATAACTTCTATGCCTCCTGTGAAAGAGTTTTTGAGCCAAAGCTAGAAGGGAGGCCGATTGTTGTTCTTTCTAATAANGATGGNTGCATTATTGCCCGATCTAATGAAGCNAAAGCATTGGGTATTAAAATGGGAGTGCCTTATTTTAAAGTAAGNGATNTNATTGTTAAAAATGGCNTTGTAGTTAAGTCTTCTAATTATCCTTTGTATGGAGATATGTCCTCCAGAGTAATGAGAGTTATTAGCCAATATTCCCCTATTCAAGAGGTTTATTCTATTGANGAAAGCTTTATAGATTTAGCAGGGTTACCGTTTCACNTAACAAACCATATGCAGTCTTTAAGACAGAANGTNAAGAGTTGGACNGGNGTACCAGTATGTATTGGTATCGGTAGCACTAAAGTTCTAGCAAAACTCGCCAATCGAATTGCCAAAAAGTATACAAAATTTAATGGTGTTTTTGATATAGATGAGCTGCCCTATGAGAGGTACTGTAAGTTATTACAATCAGTTGAAGTGGGTGATTTATGGGGTATAGGAAGGCAGAGTGCTAGAAAGCTTAATCGTATCGGTATTAGCTCTAGTTATGACTTTTATCAAGCAGATATTGGTGTCATTGAAACCCTTTTAGGNGTTAATGGAAAGAAGGTTTATCAAGAGCTTTATGGTAATTCTTGTNTNCCCATTGAGTCCATTCCGCCAANAAGGCAGCAGATTGTCTCTTCTCGNTCTTTTGGTTCTGATTTAAAGGACTTTCATGAGTTGAACCAAGCTTTAACTAGCCTTGCCAGAAAAGCTGTCAATAAACTAAATGATCATAAATTAGCAACGACAACTATTACCGTGTTTATTTATACCAACCCCCATAAAAAAAATAAGACCTGTGTTCATTTATCAAAAACTGTAGGGATGACAACAGCTATCCAGGATGAATCCCAACTTATTCCGCTAATAGCTAAGATACTTAAGCTTATCTATAAGCCAGGGTATTCATTCTATAAGGGCGGTATAGTGCTAAGNAATCTGGTTAAAAATTACCCACAACAAGACNTATTTTTGANTAATGAAGATAATCAAAGAAANANAGANAGCNCTAATAAATCTAATGCNATAAGGTCTGTTAATAAGCGTTTTAATGAATCACTCAAATATGCTAGCGAAGTGGGTAATGATAAATGGAAACCAAGGGCTGATTTTAGGTCAAACAGATACACCACGAGTTGGACTGAATTATTGGTAATTTAAGACTTATAAAAAAAATGGCCTCAAATGAGGTCATTTTTTTTGACACACTTTGTAAAAAAAAGACACATTATGTGTACTCGTTTATACTAGCATCATTATGGGAAATAATAAGTGTGAGTTTTTAATTAAATGAAAAAATTAGCAATTATTGATGATGATCTAGAGATTCTTAAGTTATTAGATCAATATCTAACAAAAAATGGTTTCGAAGTTGAAGCCTTTACTAATGGAGAGTTATTTCTAAAAGAAGATGAAGTTAGATTTAGCTTAGTTATTTTAGATATTGATTTGCCTGGAATAGACGGTCTTGAGGTCTGTAAAAAGTTGCGTCAAAAGTCAAACATACCCATTATTATGCTTACCGCTGCTAGTGACGACCTAGATCGTATATTAGGCTTAGAGCTAGGCTCTGATGACTATATGGGTAAGCCATTCAATCCAAGAGAGCTTCTAGCAAGAATCAAGGCTCTTCTTAGACGCTCAGAAGTAAAAGAAGAAGATGTAGATAATAACATAGTCATGAATTATGCAGCCAGGAGTGCATTTGTTAATGGAGAAGAATTGGATTTAACTGGTACTGAGTTTGATCTACTTTGTGTTTTTCATAAGCAGATAGGTACGGTTTTAAGTAGAGATGAAATTGGTGAGTTGTTGCATGGCAGAAAGGTAGATCCATTAGATCGCTCAATTGACACTATTGTAAGCCGATTACGTCACAAACTTAGTAATCATTTTAAGGGTGAAATTATTCAAAGCGTAAGAGGTAAGGGATACGTTCTCCTTTTAAAAAATTGACAAAAAAAAACTCCATTCTTAATTGGATAACACCAAAAACTGTTGTTGCCAGAATGACCTCTGTGCTTTTTATTGGAATCCTTATGGCACAGGTTTTAGGAACATGGTTGTGGGTAGAGCAGCTTCAGTCGTCTGAAAGAGATAGAATGGTTGAGGTGTCGGAATCTATGGGCTCCCGTATAGGTCAAACTATTGCGTTTTTTGAAAAATTACCAAAGCAGTATCGTCATATAGTTCTTGATCAGTTGAGAGATATGGGTGGCACTCGTTTCTTTGTCTCAGTAAACAAACAACATATTGATTTAGTTGCGATTGAAGAATCCGAATTTTCCTTATTAGTTCGAGATAACTTGCAAAAAAGTATGGTTGCCCAACTTGGGCAGATTGAAGATTTGGAAATTACATTCGTTAATTTTGATAATTTAAAAATATTAACAGGCAATAATTTGATGGTGTCATTGTCACCAGAATGGAAGAGATTTGCACTTTTAGATCCTGGAGATGAAAGTCCATTTGCCGTCATTCAATTTCCAATTGATGCAGAAGAATGGATGTATTTAGCTGCGGTCGTTCCTAAAGGAGAATTGTTATTGGGTATTGATTGGATTAATGGTGAGCGAATCTTTAATCTTTCGGCAGTGTCACTTACAGTACTCTTGTTAACTTTTTTGTTTGTTCGTTGGCTTGTTCTTCCACTAAAAATATTGGCTCATCAGGCAGATCTTCTAGGAAAAGGACGTAATCCACGTCAGTTAGAAGAAAAAGGTTCTAAAGAGATTGTGGCCACGATAGGAGCTTTTAATTCAATGGCTAAGCGCATTCAAAAATTTATTGCCGATAGAGAGCGTTCATTTACAGCGATTTCGCATGACCTTAAAACGCCACTAACTAGGGCTCGAATTAGAGTAGAAGGAATTGAAGATGGGCCTATTAAAGAAGATCTTATTGGTGATCTAGATTACCTTGAAACTATGGTTAAGGGAAGTCTTCAAATCATGACAGATGGTGTAGAACATGAAAATACTAGCGTAATTGAATTAACAACATTGTTAACGTCAATCTTAAAAAAAGAAGAGATTCTTGGCTTACCTATCAAGATGAATATTCAAGGCGATATATCAATGAAAGGACGACCACTAGCTATCGAGCGTTTATTTTCAAATTTAATAAATAATGCGCTCAGCTATGGACATGGTGTAGAGGTGAGTGGTCAAAAAAAGAAAACAGGAATATATATTCAGATTAAAGATAAAGGTCCAGGTTTGAGTGATGCCGACAAAGAGAATGTGTTTAAGCCTTATTATCGCTTAGAGCATAAATTAAGTGATGATCACTCCGGACTCGGAATGGGTATAGCTCGAAGTATTGCCAACATCCATGGTGGCGAACTTGAACTCAAAGACCGTTCAGGAGGAGGATTGGTTGTTGAAGTATATTTTCCTGTGTAATGAGTTCATTAAGTAATCCTAAATTTAAAGACAAAGAGTTCTTGGTTGGACATATAAGTTCGATTATGTCTTTTTATCATCCACACTGCATTGATAATGAAGTTGGTGGTTTTTTTCATCATTTTCGTGATAATGGAAGTATTTATGATTTCAAAACCAGGCACTTGGTAAGTAGTACTCGTTTTATATTTAATTATTCAATGGCTTCAATTCAGTTTAATAGCGATGAATACGCTGATGCCATCAATCATGGGATAGAGTACTTAAGAAGCTTTCACCTAAATCATAAAACTGGTGGTTATGCCTGGATTGTTGAAGGTGAAGATGTAAAAGACTCAACTAACTATTGTTATGGATTAGCTTTTGTCTTGCTCGCATATTCAAGCGCATACAAAGCAGGTATTAATGAAGCTGAAGGCTATATTGACGAGACTTTTGAGCTAATGGAAAGGTATTTTTGGTCTGATGAGTTTGGTCTCTACTCTGATGAGATAAATAGTGACTGGAGCGAGGTTTCTGATTACCGTGGTCAAAATGCAAACATGCACTCCTGTGAAGCTCTTATTGCTGCTTTTGAGGCTACAAATCAAAAGAAATATTTAAATCGCGCTCTTCTAATTGCAAAAAACATATGTGTTAGGCAGGCGAGCCTTGCTGAAGGACTAATATGGGAACATTATGACTCTAGCTGGCAAATTGATTGGCTATACAATAAAGACTCCCCTGATGATTTATTTCGTCCATGGGGCTTTCAAGTTGGTCATCTAACGGAATGGGCGAAGATATTGATTATTCTTGAAAGGTATGTTGATGAAGAATGGCTTGTCCCAAGAGCCCAAGAGTTGTTTGATGATGCAGTTGAGATGGGTTGGGATGATAAATCAGAAGGGCTTATTTATGGCTTTGCGCCAAATGGTGATGTTTGTGATGATGATAAGTACTTTTGGGTTCAGGCGGAATCACTTGCTGCAGCTGCATTGTTAGCTAGTCGAATAGGTGAAGACTACTATTGGGATTGGTATGAACGTATTTGGGAATATAGTTGGAAGTATATGATTGATCACAAGTATGGCGCTTGGTTTCGAATTCTAGATTCAAATAATAATAAATATGACGATCTTAAAAGTCCTGCAGGAAAAGTTGACTACCATACTATGGGNGCCTGCTATGAGGTTTTAAGTGTTTTATAGTTAGTTATCTTTTGATTGGAATTGTGGAANTNAAATAAATAGACTTGTTCCTTTTTCATCTGAATTTAAAGTTAGAGNGCCATCATGAAGTTCAATAATTGTTTTAGCTATCGATAAACCTAAGCCACTACCTCCCTTATTTGATTTAGAATCATGAAAAAATCTATCAAACACATTTCCAAGTAATTCTGGTTTAATTCCTTTGCCGTCATCTTTAATTAATAACTGAACAGAATTAGATTCTAATTTAAGCTCAACAATAATTGATCCACCATTTGGACAACCATACAATAGGGCGTTATCTAATAAATTATCAATAGCCTCACTTAAGAATGTTTCACTCCCTACAATATAAATTTGATTTTCATGACACATTAAAGATAGCTTAACTTTTTGTTTGTCAGCTATTAATGCGAATTTAGTTAATATTTCTTGAGTGATTTTTACAAGATTTAATTTCTTGAATTCAGATTTGATCGATCTCTGAGAAATATGCTCCATCGAAAGTAATTGTTGAGTGAGTCTAGAGGTTTGTTTTGCAGCCTCTGCTACATCCCTTACTCTTATCTTCATACTTTCAAATGTTGTTGATCTTTCAGCCGCCTCTGCTTGGCTTTGAATTCCTGCTATTGGGTTTCGAAGCTGATGTGCTGCATTGGCAATAAAATCGTCTTTCTCTGTAAAAGCTTTTCTTAATTGAGAGAATAAATTATTCATCGAGCTTAGAAGGCTTGATACTTCCTTGGGCACAGTTCGTTTTATTTCACTAAGGTCATCAGCAGATCTTTTTCTTATTGCAGTTTGAAGTTCGAGAAGAGGTTTGAGTCCAAACTGAACACCAAACCAAACAATTAAAGCCGTTGAAATTAACATGATTATCATGGTTACAAAGGCATCGCTAGCAAGCTCTAAAAGTAGTTGTCTTTGTCCAATTCTGGTTTGCCAAACGTAAATATTAACCCATCCAGGAATTTCCATAGAAGAAATAAATTCTCTTGAAAAAATTACCCTGACAGATTGATCGTGATAAATAGAGTCATAAAAAATTGGTTGGTAAGGTTTAATTTCAGACTCTTTAGGTATTAAAGGTGGGTTAGAATAGCCCACAAAAAGAGTATTGCTTTCATCTCTAACCTGATAAAAAGTTTGATCATTTAAGGAGTCTGTTAACGTCTCTAGAAGTTGTTCAGTTAATAAGTCACCATCACTAAGAACGGTATCCCTTAAAATTACCTGTGAGATGGTATGAAGAAGATTATCATATATTTCTTGGGATTTTTTTTGCGAGTCAAAATAAAGAGCAACCGTGCCGACGGATACTATCAATACTAGTGGCAGTATTATTAAAAAAAGAAGTCTACTTCTTAAAGATAGAGTATTTTCATCCATTATTTAAGTTTGTCATCAATCATATAACCGATTCCTCGAGCTGTTGTAATTTGAATGTTGTGATTAGCAAGAGTTTTTCTTAGTCGAGATATACTTATCTCAATTGCATTCATATTGATATCTGATCCAACTCCATATTGAGTATCTGCAAGAAACGATTTGGAGATGTATTGACTTTTTTTATTTAATAAAATTTCAAATAAAGTTAACTCTCTTCGATTGAGTGTTAACTCAGAATCTTTGAAGTAAAGCCTTCTAGAGATTCTGTCATATTGCAAATCACCGATTCTCTCTTTTTTAGGAAGTAAAGCGGGATTTCTTCTAGATAGAGCTCTTATTCGGGCTTCTAACTCATCCATTTTGAAAGGCTTTACTAGATAGTCATCAGCTCCTGCATCAAGCCCAATAACACGATCTTTAGTAGATCCACGGGCGGTTAGAATAATGATCGGAAAAAGTTGCTTTCGTTTTCTAATATTTTTAGTTATTGAGATTCCATCTAAGGATGGGATATTGATGTCAATAATAGCTAAATCAGCACCCTCAAGAGTAAGATGTTTGTCAGCTAAGCTGCCATCAACAAAAAAATCAACAGAATGCCCCTCATCTAAAAGTACTTTTTGAATTCCTTCAGCAAGCATTTTGTGATCTTCTACTAGTACAATTCGCATATTATTAGCTAGATAAATATCCAGTATATAAAAAAAGTATAAATGAATTTGTATTTATAAAAGAGCATATTTATAGTCTCGACAGTCTTTTGACAGTATTTAGGACTAGAATAGTTTTAGATTTGTTAAAAGTTTGAAAATTTTCTGCATCCCCTATATGATGAATGCAAGATGAAGAATATCCGTAAAATCAAAATTAAATCTCTAATTTCTACTTTTATTGTTCTACCTTTCTTATTTTTGCCAAACAGTTCTTTTGCAGAAATAGATTTCAGCGGAAAAACAATTGAATGGGTAGTACCCTTTTCTCAAGGTGGTGGTGCAGATGCGATAGCACGATTTTTTTCCCCATTACTCGCTGAAAAATTGCCAGGTCAGCCAATTGTGGAAGTAGTCAACATGCCGGGCGCAGGCTCAACCAAGGGTGCAAACTGGTTCAGCTCGCTAGCACCCACCGACGGTTCAGTTATTTTTTCAACTTCTGGTTCTACACAATTTCCATTTTTATTAGATGACCCACGCGTCAAGTATGATTATGACGACTGGGAAGTAATTTTAGCCTCTTCAACTGGAGGAGTTGCATACCTTCCAAAAGATTTAGGGATATTATGGGAAAAAAATCCAAAATCCATTTTAGATATAGATTTTGTCTTTGCTTCTCAAGGACCAACTCGACTTGACCTTATTCCATTGCTTGCTTGGGATATGTTGGGAATGAAAGTTGAGCCGATATTTGGCATCAAGGGTCGAGCCGATGGTCGTCTGATGTTTGAACGTGGCTTTGTCAATATTGACTACCAAACGTCTTCATCTTTTTTGGCAAAGGTTATGCCTCTTGTTGAGAAGGGTGAGGCTATTCCAATAATGACTTGGGGAATCTTGGATGATAATGGTTCTATTATTCGAGATCCAAATTTTCCTGAAATTCCAACCTTTAGAGAGGTTTATGTTCAAATTCATAACAAAGAACCCTCTGGGAGTAATTGGGATGCATGGAAGGCATTTTTTATTGCAGGTTTTACTGCGCAAAAAATGGTTGTAATAAATAAAAAAACAAATCCAGAGATTATTAAAGCTTATTCAAAAGCCTTTGAGTCGATTATAAATCAAAAAGACTTTATTGAAATTTCTGAAAACTTTCTGGGAATATATCACCAAGCAACTGGCTCTAAAGCTACTAAGTTCAAAGAAACTGCTACTCAAATTGACCCTACAGCAATTCGTTGGATTAAAGACTGGCTAAATCAAAGTTACACTCTTGAGTTATAGTTAAAATTAATTTGTATTCAGACAGCTTTCTGACAGGGAGTATGTCTATTATTGATTATTGCTAAATTCGAAAAAGTGTAAATATACTTTTTTTAGCATTCTACTTAATGATAAGTAGAATTAAATAAAGGAGTTTAATTATGAAAAATTTATTTATTAAAGTCTTATCCTTCTTGTTTATCTTAGGTACTCTTTCCACGTCAGCAATTGCGGTTGATAAACTGCATTTTGTTGTTCCTGGTGGTGCTGGAGGTGGATGGGATGGCTGTGCAAGAGGTACTGGAGAAGCTTTAGTTAAGTCAGGCCTTCTTGAATCAGCATCTTTTGAAAACATGTCTGGCGGTGGTGGCGGTAAGGCACTAGCGTGGATGATTA
>PAON01000047.1:0-8978 GCA_002708495.1 Dehalococcoidia bacterium
GGGCAGGCAGAACAGNTGNGATAAACCCANGNCTTTCAGACCTTGAACAATCAGNTCGGCAGTTGTTGTCATNNATGTANTNCTTNTTTTTNTTGNNNGNNCTNNAACGNTCTCAGNNNNACGGTTAGTNTAACCACNNACAGCNTNNAAGTCTTTTTAGTTTAGTCATCTNCGNTTCNNCCAGTTTNANTTGATTCAGTCATAATGTTTGCTGATACTNAATACGGNTTAGTCAATNGTTGGAGTTTGTGATGTGCGAGAGTTTTNCTGGTTACTCGTTTGAGTTGNCCAANTNATTGACTANTAACCTTAAACNTTGNAGAAAGCAGGAGATCAANATGCGTAAGNCCCACTTACGTGGNCGGGGACCGAACTATCCTATTTTGGATGAAATCNTTCAATNTGATTTTGAGCCAGGCTATGTTGTNTTTACTATGCCGGCGCCAAAGCGGCTTCGTGTGAAGGNCGGAAATGACNTNCTCGCAGATACTGCNGATGGANTNGTGCTTTANGAATCGGATCATTTGCCNGTGTACTATTTTCCAATGGAAGATGTTTCAATGAAGAATNTNCAGCTAAGCNGNAAAACTACATTCTGNCCNTACAANGGAGNGACTGAATATTATTCGCTAAAGACNGGAAGCGGTCTCGTTGAGAACATAATGTGGCATTACCCTGANCCCATAANAGAATGTCCNGANATTTCNAACTATGTGGGATTNGAATGGGGNTTGGTCGANCATTGGTATGAAGAAGANGANGAGATTTTTGTGCACGCGAGAGACCCGTATCGTCGTGTCGATTGTCTGCAGNGTAGTCGTCGGGTTGAAGTAGTTTTAAAGGGCGAGATTGTTGCGGATACNAAGCGAGGNGTATTTCTTTTCGAAACCGGACTGCCGACTCGGTATTACCTACCGCTTGAAGATGTCAGAACTCAGTTTCTGAAGGAGAGTGATACTGTTACGCAATGTCCCTATAAAGGNANNGCCAATTATTACCATGTNGAAATCGNTGGTCAGCGATTTGACGACATTGTTTGGTATTACGTAGACCCAGTGCACGAGAGTGCAAAAATTAAAGAACTGGTTTGCTTCGCCAATGAGTTTGTCGATCAAATTATGGTTGCTGGTGTGCCCCAAGCTCGGCCGAAAACGAGTTTTTCACATGGCTACAATTAATCTTCGTACCCAAGACCCAATGGTTATCAACATGTTTCAACAATGAGCCTACTGATTACCGGAGGCATGGGATTTGTACTGAGCCACGTCGTCAAACTGTGGCTGGAAGACGATCCCAGCGCCCGGGTGATTGTTGTCGACAATGCGAGGATAGATTGGGAAGCAAAGCAGTTTCTTAGCAACGTAGAGGGGCGTATTCAGCACATTGTTGCCGACGTGCTGAATGTTGACGCATGGGCAACCGAGGTGGATCAAAATTCGATAACTCAAGTAATTCATGGTGCGGCCGTCAGTCCTATTTCCACTAATGCTGCTAGCAGCCCAGATTGGCAGGATCCATCACGTACAGTAAGAGTCAATGTGATGGGGACAGTACGTGTATTGAATTGGGTACGCCAGCTGCCAAATCTACAGCGATTCTTGTATGTAAGCTCTGGTGTATATGGTTATGGCTACAAGGGTTCTGCAACAGATTCGCCCGAGTCAGCAATCGGTGAGGATGCCCCGCTCGAACCAGGAGCGGCACTCTACGATATAAGTAAGGCCACTGGCGAACAGGTGGTTAGGCGATTCTCGGAGCTTTACAATATTAGTTCGGTTTGTGTGCGGCCATCAGCAGTATACGGTCCTCTCGATCGAGATACAGTTGCTCGCCGAGTTCATCCAGTGCCCTACCATATGGCTCATGCTGCGGTGGCTGGAAAAAGTTTTTCTGTAAATTGTCTGAGGGCATCCTATGATTGGATTTATGCGCCTGACGTTGCCCGAGCTATGATCTGCCTCCTAAGAGCTAGTCTGCCAGATTTTCCGACCTACAATATTGGATATGGCCGAAATTCTACTGTCAAAGACTTGGTTGCTGGAGTAAGAAAAGTCGTTCTAGAATTTTGTGTGACAGAGACGGATGAATTGAATGCCGATTATTTTCAGGCAGTCGATATGCGTGGTGGTGTCTGGCGGGTCCGATCCACAGACCGGCTTGAAAAAGAATTTGGCTGGTATCCGACGCCACATATTGAGGCGATGGCTGATTATGTGAATTGGATAAAAACTTGCTATAAATTGTCAGGGCAGTAACCCTAACTATCTAATTTTTAGTCTAAGGCTAGACGACTCGCTGCATTTGCCTGCCGAAGAAACTTTTCATTATGGTGTTCGCCTGCAGTAATTGGAGAATACTTTGCAGGGTTGTGGTCAGAAGTTGTGCCGGGTAGTGCCTCAATTAGTGTGCGTGGATTCACCTGCTGAAAATACCCGATTGTGAGGCGTCGACTGTTTTGTGCCAGTTGGCGTGGAGGGTTTACGACACGATGTAGAGTCGATTTCCAGCGATCGTTACTCCAGCGGGCTAGTAGGTCACCGACGTTGACGACAAATGTTTTCGGAATCCAGGGCACGTCTACCCAGTTTCCTGAAGCAGCCATGATTTGTAGGCCGCCTGGTGCATCGTCCGTACTTATGATGGTGAGCACGTCGAAGTCAGTGTGAGCGCCTGCTCTTAATTGCCCTGGTTTGGGGTTCTCAATTTGAGCTGGGTAATGTAAGGCGGAAAGAATACTGAAATGGCCATCGGTGTGTTGTTCAAACCATCGTTCAGGCAAACCTAGCGCTAGAGCACAAGCATGCAAAATTGTGGAACCCAGGTCTTCTAGTTCTTTATAGCATTGCTCCCAGTGGGACCTTAAACCAAGTGGTTGCTCAGGCCATAGGTTGGGGGAACGAAGCATTTTCAAGTTCACATCATTTTCAGAAATTTGTTTTAAGGGGCCAATGTTAAAGCTCTCTTTCAAATCGGGAGCGGTTGCTACGGAATCATCTTCTGTTGTTGCGAGAGCACCCGAGTTAAAAGGTATATAACCACGTATAACGTCAATCGACGGTTGTTTCACTCTCATTTTTTTCTCAGTCGGTAGGTCAAAATAACGTCTGACTGAATTTCCGCAATTTCGGATTGTCAATTCATTAACGCCATGTCCACTTATTACGAGAAATCCAACGTTCTGAAAGGCTAGATCAATCTCATAAGCAGTCTTGTGTTTCGTATGTGTATCACTAGTGAAGAGCGAGCTTAGATCGACGACAGGTACATTGGAGGAATCCATATTATTACGTATACCGTAACTTAGAATTTGGTATTTCTGGATNAAACTGCTTGAAGATGGTTGCCAAAGTAAGCCATAACGATCGNTAGTAGGAAAGATAACCGCCGTCTACGGGGAGAGAGATTCCAGTGACATAACTTGATTCCTCTTTCGACGCTAGAAAAATAGCTGCGCCAACCATTTCTTCTGGGCGAGCNGGGCGGCCCATNGGAATTCTTGAGCGAACCTTTTCCCTTAGATTTGAGAACTCTTCCTTATGCCAAAACCCAGTTGCGGTTTCGACTGCGCCAGGTGCTAGGGCATTGACCCGTATGTTTTTGCTAACAAGATCAAGGGCCATTGCCTTTGTAAGCATCTTGATGCCACCTTTTGCGGCGATGTAGTGGGGGTATCCTGCCTGGGCGACTTCATCACAGATTGAGGAAATATTAATAATAGAGCCTCCGCCTTGTTTAACCATGTGACGTGCCGCGATTTGGCCGGTGAGATACATGCCTTTCAGGCTTACGTCCATGACTCGATCCCATTCATCTTCTGGAAGGTCGAGAAAATTACGTGTGGTTGATATGCCTGGTCCGGATAGCAGAATNTCGATATGGTGGAACGCATCAATGGCAACACTAAATAGATTCTCAACTTGGCCCTTGTTAGCGACATCCACCTCTACATGGATGGCTTCGCCACCCGCTGCTTGAATAGTCTGGGCCGTTTGTTCTGCTGCTGATCTATCAATATCGGCACAAACTACCTTGGCACCGTGCTGTGCAAATCCTAAGGCAATTGCCTTTCCAATGCCGCTTCCTGCTGCCGTGACCACTGAATTCATACCGAGTAAGCGCATGTGTATTCCTCTTGGCGTTGATTTGTTGTCATTAACTTAGTCACCCGTCTGCATCTTAGCTACAAACCAATTGTTTATTATTCTTTTATTGTTTCCGGATACTTCCTGTTGAAAGTGTAGCCATAAATGTTCTGATCCCTGGCAGGATCTGAATTTCTTATTCGAGCAAGCTTGGCATGTGCCTTTACATCGACTGTTTCTCCCCAATTATGGGAGAGCAATGCGGTGTCGGGAATCGTAGTCAATGGTTCGAAGCGATGACTTGCAAAGCTAAGGCTCTTGTCAGGCGGAGCACTGTCTACGGCATTGTAAGATACCTGAAGAACTGTACGAGGATGATCCGTAAGGTTTGGACCGGAACTGTGTAGAGCATTTGAGTGAAAGAATACACAATCTCCCGGGGTCATCTCACATAAGACTAGGTCATTTCTTTCTAATAACCACTCAACCCATTGAGGATCGGCACCCATGGAGTGGCCAACAGGAATATGGTCAATTCGGCCACAGCGATGTGAGCCACGAATTATCTCCACACATCCGTTTTCCTGATTAACAGGATCAACAGCAATCATTGCAGTCAGTGAATTTGGATATAGGGCACCTTCTTTGTACCAAGAACCATAGTCTTGGTGCCAGTCCCAGCGGGCTTTTGTGCCAGGTGGTTTGAATGAAAGTTTTGTGTGCCAGTGGTAAGGCTCCTGTCCAGCAAGAAGATCTTGACTCGTCTTGACTAATCGCTCAACTCTTACGAATGCGCCCAGAAGATCATCTGGAACTCCGGAAAATGCGAAGAATTCGCTAGCGTTCCCATGGGAATCGAGTGGTCCTCCGATTCCATGCTCAATAGTCGGATCTATTTGGGTTAATTGCTTGAGTAGGTCAATTTCGTCGTTGTTAAACAAGCCAGGTACTAGAAGTAATCCGTCACGGTTGTAAGCATCAACTTGAGATTGGTCCAGCCGATTTAGACTCTGGCTTGGTGAAGGGTCGGTGGTTAGAGTTTTTACTGAAATCGTTGGCATCGTGTTCTTTCCGTTAGATTCGTGATTTGCATGATTGTTCCCAAGTCTGGTCAAAAATTATCAGAAAGNTTTTATAACTTTNACTATTTTGAATGCTTCGTTTCGCATACGTGTTGTCACAAGACATACAAGGTTCTTATTCGGCTTGATCAAACCGTGAATTCTCCAGGTGTTTCTACATCTATTATCTTNTTTTTAAAATCCGGAGTTTCAAACAGTTCGATAAGTAGTTCGATTTCTGGACCGTATGAGCGATCACGTGTATAGGGAGGAATACTTTGTCGAACTAGTTGGCGGATATTGTGTATTCGTTCACTCACTTTCTGACCTCGTTGGTCGATACAGACTAGTGCCGCGTATAGTTCGTAAGCCGACATCATCCGNACCAGATCACTCATTGCAAATAATCGGTTAATTGCTGGCAGGGCCATGGTTTCAACATCGGTGTGTCCAAGACTCGACTCTTCGGTATGTAGAGAGTAAGGGTTGGCCATGGTTTTAAGCTGAGGTATAANACCTATAGCNGCCTTNTGCAGGATTATCAGACCAGAATCGAGACCAGGCCTTAGTGACAGTTGCTTTCCGAGATTAGTTTCGCTTGGGTCCATAAGCCTATGCAGGCGTTTGGAACTTAACAACCCAACCTGAGCTATTGCCAACGCAGCACCATCAACTATGTTAACCAGTAATTGGTTGTGGAATTGCCCGCCATGAATAACGTATGCATGTTCTGAATCTCTGCCTGGGAAAAAAGCAGCGTTGTTTGAAACAGACGACATGTTNCGAAACACTTCTTCATCAATGCGCCATAGGGTCTNAAGTAANACCGCATGAAGTTGTGGCGTAACACGATAGCTGATGGGTGCTTGCANGGTATTTCTATCAACAGCCGAACCCTCCAAATAGAGTCGAATTGTATTGTTGATCTCCGAGAGACCTAGGCACTTTTGTAGTTCAGAGATCTCAGTACTGTAGTGTTCTGCAGATGCGGCGATGCCCTCAATTGATATTGCTGCCACCAGGGTTAGGTGGTTGAGTAAGCAAGTGAGGTGTCTGCGAGCATGAACCGCGTAAGCTACAGATGCACCGTAACCGTTGATCATAGCTCCGGCATCGCGTCGTGAAGGTTCGAATGGGGGTAGGCTGTTTTCTTCCAGGTAGGTCTTAGCTGAAACTTTGTCACCATCAGGGGTTATTAGAAAGCCTTCACCAATCAGGGTTTGTGCCATATGTGTATGTGGAATTGTCTCGCCATCCATTCCATGGCCTGAACTAGGTACCCATGGCGTGAAGCCTTCATTAAGTCGGTTTGTCATGTAATTAACAAGGTTNACAGAAGCCGCAGCGTGACCTGACAGAAGCGCGTTAATCCTAAGAAATAGAATGCCACGAGAAACGAAGTAAGGGAGNGGTTTGCCGATTGCTGCTGAATGATTGACGAGCGCGTTGTACTGGCGTTCGGGCCAATCACTCTGTGACACTGGGTCATTGACCATCGCACCGGAACCAGTTGTAGATCCGTAAACCGTCGAGCCAGACTTTAGGAAGTCAATGAAATCTGAGTGACTTTTGTCGATGCTGGTCAACAGGTCATGTGCGAACCCAATGGTTTCACCGTCGTAAACAACTCGGTTATATACATCAAGGGTGATGTCATTCTGGTGGGAAATATAGATTGACATAAATTACAGTAGTCATNGATCCACATTGATGTCGCTTGATCGTGAGGGACGAAATATTCAGACAGTGAGGCGGCTTACTTGCGGTAAGCGTGGGCAACGAAATTCCGGATCTTCCATGACCCACTCGAAATAAGAAGCCAACTGTTTAGCGATCGGCCGCGGTTTCCAGTCGAATTCGGTGGATAACCGTTCTATATCATATGCATTCCACCGCGCCAGTCGCCGACTTGGGTCCCGAATGACGTCAGCAAATTCTGGAATGACTACCTCGTAGTCAAACTCAGGTACGATTGATTTGAAAGATTGAAATACTTCTGGCACCAGTGTGAACTGTCCGTAGGCTACATTGTAGATATCATGAGATAGTTTGGAAGAGACAAGCAATCTAGGAAGTATAGAGCCAATATCTTCGCTACTGATAAAGTCTGCTCCAGCTTTCAAGGTTCCATCTGTGATTCGTAATGGTCGGTTTTCAATGACAGCTCGAATCATGTGGTAAGGCATTGCCATCAGTGCACGTCCAGGTGTAGGGCGATCCATAGGGCCGAATACACCGCTGAACCGAACACAGACTGTGTCTATGTTAAATACATCCCTATAGCGACGGACGATTTGCTCAGATGCGTACTTTGAAATTGCATATAACTCCGGTTGATCAAGCGTGCCCGTTTCTAAGTGTGGTTCTTGTGATGTCTCGGCTTTCGGTTCTCCATAGACATCTCCGCTGCTGACATACAAGAATCGAATGATGCTCGACTGTGTTCGAGCCCATTCCAACGTATTTACGGTACCCATAATGTTTACGTCGAGAACCTTGTCAGGATGTTCCCTCTCCCACTGAGGGTGGTGTGCAATCATTGCGGCATGAACGACGTGTGTAATTGGTTGATCAGTCGGTATAAGGCTAAAGCTACCAGGTTCCCGAATATCGCCTTCGATATGAGTTATGCGATCACTGAAGGGTCTAAAAAAATCCTGTGTCAGCTTGCCAGTAGGGTTGACATCTAAGCTAACGACTTTAGCGTCTAGATTGGTGGCCAATAAATTTTTGATTACGTTACTCATAACGAAACCGCAGCCACCAGTGACTAATACTGTTGTTTGGGGGTAGTCTTGCTGCATTTGCTAATGTTGATAATTGGTGCTGAATTAGTCCTAATCTACTGATATATTAATCGGATTGACAGTGGTAGCGTCATCTCTAGACCAAATTTCGTGAGAGGAGTGATAGTTTCAATGCAGTTACCAAACAATGCAGCGACAAATGGTTGGTATAACGTACTGCCTGATCCCACCCCTGCAAGACAGGTGTCAGGGACAATTAGGGCTCCCTATGTTGTTCTTGGAGCGGGCGTTACTGGGCTATCTGCAGCTAGACAGCTGGCCACANATCTCCCTGATGAACAGATCGTGTTAATCGAAGCTGAGCGAGTGGGGTTTGGCACTTCGGGCCGCAACTCAGGGTTCGCCCTTGATAGTTTTTTCCAGGGTGATGAGCCGTTGAACAACCCAGAACTTTCGGCGGCCCATGCGCGGTTGTGTACGGGTGGTTTAAACATTCTGCGCAATCTTGTTAAGGAGAATGAGATCGAGTGTGGCTGGCATGACTGGGGCAAACTGCATGTGTCNGCNGGTGCCGAAGGCGATGCGAGCCTTANAGGNTTTATNNAGGGNTANNAGNCNNTGGGNATCCAGGCACNGGAACTGAATNCTGANGAAGTGGCNGCGGTGACNGGTTCGACGTTTTATACCGCTGGNTTGAAGGTTGAGGCTACTGGGCTGATGAANCCTGCCGCNATGTGCCGNGGACTGGGNGAGACNNTGCCNNCAAACGTNACNNTGTATGAAAACACNCCTGTNCATCGNCTNGANCGCGGTCAACCAAGCCGGTTGATCACAGCGNANGGNGAAGTNATTGCTGACCATCTNATTATGTGTACCAACGTATTTTCACCNGCACTGGGGTTTTCCAAATCTGACATGGTGCCGGTGGTCGCCTATGCAAGNTTGACCCGGCCAATGACNGCGCTGGAGCAAGCNGAGATTGGCGGTGANGCGAATGGNTTTGGNCTNTTGCCCGCAGCGCACGGTGGTTCAACGGTGCGCCGGACACCTGATGGTCGGATATTGATGCGNAANTCATTTGGGTATGG
>PAON01000047.1:8983-22480 GCA_002708495.1 Dehalococcoidia bacterium
GTGATACNTCAAATTCTGNCATGNTGGCGCGCGCNCGGGCNAATCANATCGNGTCAATCAANAAACGGTGGCCTAANCTCCAAGACTTTGAGATGGGATTGGAGATTGAGCATACGTGGGGCGGTGTGTTGGGTGTAACGCGGAACAGTGGTCACGTATTTGGACAAATCGAAAAAGGTATCTGGGGCTCGATTGGTTGTAATGGTGCCAATGTTGCGCGTGGCACAATGTCCGGTGCTTTAATCGCCGACATGATTGTGGGCAATACGTCTGATCTTCTGTCTGATCAGCAGAGTGTGCCACGACCAAAATGGATGCCGCCAGACCCTTTTCGTAAAATGGTCGCGCGTCAAAGAATGAAAAAAATGGAAAAAGCAAGTGCTGAACGTTAACTAGGAGATCCAGAAAAATGAACGNTATTAAAGTCTTTCGAATAAATGACCAAGATATGAATACATCAAATCCAATTCATACAGTGCCTGTGGTGAATGCAGGATTCAGTCGTGGGATGGGTGCGGGTTTCGCTGCATTTGAAAATTGTTCGAGTGAACATACGGTGACAGGTTACGACGAAATTCTCTACGTAATTTCCGGGTCAATGAGTCTTCGGCAAGGTGACAAACGGTGGAGAGCACATCCTGGCGACCTGTTATGGATTCCTGCGGATGAAACATTTACCTACGAAGCTGATGAAAAATGTGTAACGTTCTACTCAACGTCACCCCCTGAAATGTCGGGATCAACTAAACGGACAGATGAGCTCCCGTCAGGAGATCCTGAATCTGTTGAATAGGGTCTCCTAACCAATTGTGCTGGGTAATCTACTAATTACTCTGTAATAGCAAAAACCGGATCGATCTGACTTAATTCTTCAAGCGGAATGTGGCAGGCGATGCGATGTCCGTCCGCGGAAATTTGTTCTTCCGGCGGAGTGGTGTCACAAATGTCGCCAATTCGCCTCGGACAGCGTGTGGTGAATGGACAGCCCTTTGGAGGGTCCAGGGGGCTTGGGAGATTGCCTTCCAGAATAATGTCTCGCTTTTTTACCCTGAGATCAGCAATAGGCGCAGCAGCCAGCAGTGCCTCGGTGTATGGATGATAAGGAGGTTCAAAGATTTCATCGCGCGATCCGCATTCGACAATTTTACCCAGATACATGACAACAACCCGGTCTGATAGATAACGCACAACAGACAAATCGTGACTGATTAGCAGTAGCGTCGTACCGTACTCTCGTTGAATTTCCATCAAGAGTTCAGTGATTGCTGCTTGAACCGATACGTCAAGGGCGGATANCGGTTCATCAGCGACTACNAGAGTTGGTTTTCCGGCAAAGGCTCTTGCAATTCCTATACGTTGCTTTTGACCTCCCGAGAGTTGTCGAGGTAGCCGATAGTAGAACTCATCGGGTAATTTCACTTTTGCGAGCAGTTCTAAAGTTTTCTCTCGGGTATCTGTTTTCCCGTGACTAATACCAAACTTTTTCAAAACCCGACCGACTTGCGCTCCAACGGTGTGGCTGGGGTTTAGCGTATCGACCGGATTTTGAAAGACGATCTGAAGAGCTGCTAATTGCGTTTGTTGGCGTTCCCGCACACTGATTCGTCCTATCTCAACACCGTCGTGTGTGAGGTCACCGCTGGTCGATGTTTCGAGTCCCAGCAAAACTTTTGCAAAGGTGGATTTGCCGCAACCAGATTCACCTACAATGGCAAGAGTTTCGCCATGCCGAGCGGAAAGGTTCAGCTCTTGGTTGGCTTTCAGTGCGACCGTTTCTTTGAACCCCAGCATAGTAGAGAAATTTCGGCTCGTACCCTCGACTTCATAGTGTTTGGATAAATTCTTCGTATCCAGGACGATGTCACCTATTNGCGCGTTTTCCATAGCCACTTTGTCGGGTATCAGGTCATTAGGTTTGATTTCCGACCACCGGCGGCATCGAACATGCTGGTTAGTTTCCTCAATATGTTCGTAAGGTATTCCTTGCTGGTCACATACATCTATTTTGAAAGCTCTACACCGAGGACCATAGGTACAACCTGTCGGTCGCTCATGTGGTAATGGAAGCTGACCGGGAATTGGAATTAGCGGTGCGTCATTTTTATCTGTTTGGGGTAGTGGAATACAGTTAAATAGACCGTGCGTATAGGGGTGTTTGGGTTGACTGAACAGATTGGAAATTGAACCTTCCTCAACGGCTTGACCTGAATACATTACACAGACCCGTTCACAGGTTTGGAGGATCAACCCAAGGTTGTGAGAGATGTAGATTTGAGTCATTTTGTATTTGCTGGCTATCTCTCGAATCAGTTTCACAATGCCAGCTTCTACTGTGACGTCCAGAGCAGTGGTGGGNTCGTCGAGCAACAANAANGACGGNTTTGCAAGAAGTGCCATNGCAATNACTACACGNTGCTGTTGGCCTCCGGAAATTTGATGTGGGTAAGATGCCATGATCCTTGCAGGATCCGGAATATGGACATCAGATAGCATCTGCTCCGAAGCTGAACGGGCCTGATCAGCCGTCGCACCTTGGTGGATCATGGGGACTTCCATAAGTTGGTGGGCTACCGTCATTGCGGGATTAAGTGATGACATAGGTTCCTGATAAATCATGGCAATTTCGTTGCCACGAAGTATTCGCATCTCATTCTGATTGAGTTGTGTAATGTCACGACCACGAAGGCGAATGGCTCCAGACTTGATGCTGCCATTAGCACCCATGTAGTTCATGATCGCCATGGCAACGGTGGACTTACCGCACCCTGATTCCCCAACTAGTCCTACGGTGTCGCCTTCATTGATAGTTAGTGAAAAGTCGATAACAGCAGGCACTTCGNCTGCGCGTGTCCAATAGGAGACATGCAGGTTTTCAATTTCAAGAAGTGGTGAGTCTTGTGACATAACGTGTGGTGACGGTCTAATCTTTAAGACTTNTTTCCCTGAGGCCGTCAGCCATCAGGTTAAAGCCTAAAACCAGCGACGACAGTGCTATAGCTGGGGCTAAGGTCATATGCGGAAAAATCATCGCCATCGCCCGGGTTTCACTGATCATACCGCCCCATTCTGGATCAGGAGGNGGTAACCCCAATCCCAGGAATCCGAGAATACCAATGGTGATAATGACATATCCGAGCCTAAGGCATGCATCTACGATCAAAGGTCCACGGGCATTAGGTAGGATTTCTGTCAGCATGATGTACCAGTTTGACTCGCCTCTGACTTGGGCTGCAGCAACATATTCACGCTCACGAATATCTAGCGTAAGACCGCGAACGATACGCATGATGCCCGGTGCGCTGCCAAAAACGATGGCAATCACTATATTAAGGTTTGACCGACCAAACTCTTGGATGGCGATGATATACAGAAGCAGTACAGGGAAAGACAAGATAATGTCGCCTACACGACTTAAAAGGATGTCAATCCATCCACGTCGGTAGCCGGCCATTAGGCCCATTATGATCCCTACAAGGTAAGCGCAAAAAGTAGCGAGCGGTGCGTAAATCAGGACTGTACGGGAGCCCCATGCTACGCGTGACAAGACATCTCTTCCGAGATGATCTGCCCCGAGCCAGAAGACNCCGCCATCTGGTGCTGGAGATCCAGGTTTAGCGAAAGGTGTCTGAATAGCTAGTGGATCATAGGGTGAAATGATAGGTGCAAGTAATGCTACAACCACCCAGAAAAGAACAATTGCGAGCCCAATCATTCCGACCCAGCTTTCTCGCAAGTTCATTAGGACAGCGACTAGCCCACGTCGCGGTTTCTTTGCTACCAGGTCTGCGTGAGTCGTTGCCATCTATTTAAACCGTATCTTCGGATTGAGAAGCATGTACCCTATGTCTGAAATTGCCTGGGTACCGACAGCAACGGCCACTAAAAACATTGTGCAAGCCTCCAGTAAATAGACATCTTGGCGCAATGCGGCTTCCAGGAGTANCGTNCCNATGCCTTTGTATGCAAAAAAGTATTCNGTCACGATTACGCCGGACAGTAACCATGGTAATTGGAGCATGATGACTGTAAACGGGGCAATCAGTGCATTACGCAATGCGTGTCGAAAAATCACGCGACGGAACGGTAAGCCTTTTAATTGTGCTGTACGAATATATTGAGACTGCATCACCTCAGCCATTGAGGCTCGCGTCATTCTAGTGATGTAGCCAAAATCGTATAACACTAATACGAGAACAGGCATTACCATTTCGGCCCAGCTAAACCCTGAAATAAAACTGGACGTACCCGGCAAGAGGTGAAGAGAAAAAACCAGAATCCATGCGATCAGTGTGGCGCTGCAGAACTCTGGTACCGAGGCAGTGATGATACTAATGATCGATATAGAACGATCGCGATAAGAGCCTTCTCGCATTCCTGCGAGTACACCAAGTAGGATTGATAATGGAACAACTACAGCAAGTGTTAGTCCAGCCAGAATACCCGTGTTTTTTAATCGAGGCCATAGAAGCTCGCCTACTTCAATTTTGTAAACAACAGAATAGCCAAAGCTACCCTGTAATATGTTTCCCAACCACTCGAAGTATCGGACATAGCCAGGACGGTAATACCCGTTGCTCTCCAGCCATAGGTGGCGTTGGTGTTCAGTCGTGAATTGGCCCAGGACCTTGATCGCAACACTCTCAATATTCACTTCCATGACCATAAATAGAAGTAACGACACGATGAGCATGGTCATGACCATCATGAGTAGTCGTTTGAAGATAAAAAGTATCACTTTGAGCTTGTTTTATGATTTAAGTCTCGAACTGTGACTGATCCTGCCTAAGTCAACACTATATCCTGAATGCTAATAATTTAGGTTATCCACCTAATGTGATTTATTTACCGGCTAAATTTCATGAATTTGAGTTTTTTTGGAGTACACGTTGATTTTTCTTTCTAGGCAGATATATTAGCAGATAGATCGCTCGCGATAGCGGAGGCCGACTTTTACTGTTTGGTCGTTGCTGTAGTTGCTGTAGTTGCTGTAAGAAGCGATGATTTCTGTTTCGTTGAACTAGACAAAAGGAGTAACTAAGGATGATAAAAAGACNCGATAAAGAACATGGCTCGATGCCTGTGCTAAAAGATGATCTTCAAGAAGGACGAATTTCTAGACGGGAATTTTTGCGATACGCAACTTTACTGGGTGTATCAACTACCGCAGCGTATAAGATTGCCAACGTAGTCAACAATGGCGAACCTCTGTTGATGCAGGCAGCGCAGGCAGCGAATATTCCGAAAGGTGGCGTACTCAAAGTTGCCTACCGGGTTGTTGATATTGACGATCCTCATACCTATGCATGGGGCTCAGAAGTTTTTCGCTGTGTTGGTGACTACCTGACTCGCACCGATGAAGATGGCGTAACTCATCCAGCACTGGTGGAAAGTTGGGATGTATCCGACGATATCCGAACCTGGACATTAAATCTTCGAAAGTGCAAGTGGCATAGCGGACGAGATTTTGTTGCCGATGACGTCGTATGGAACCTCAAGCGCGTGCTTGATCCCGCCACCGGCTCATCTGTACTTGGTCTGATGAAAGGCTACATGATGAATGATGAAGGAACTGCCCTTTGGGACGCGAATGCAATTGAGAAAGTTGATGATCACACAGTTCGAATGAATCTGAGAAATGCCAACGTTGCGATACCGGAGCATTTATTTCACTACCCAATGTGTATTCTTGACCCAGATGACGGTGGTAAATTCGGTGTCGGATCAAANGGTACTGGAGGCTTTGATTTAGTCTCATTCGATCTTGGCCAAAAAGCTGTTATGAAAGCCCGTAATGATTACTGGGGCGGTGGTCCTTATCTCGATGGTGTTGAGTTTATTGATTTGGGTGACGATCCTTCTGCTGAAATGGCAGCTTTGGCATCTGGCCAGGTCCACGGAATTTATGCGGGTGAGGTTTCACAGCTTGACGTGTATAAAGGGTTGCCCGGTGTCAAGATCTACCAGGTTGCGACCGCGCAGACCGGCGTATTGCGAGGCCAGTGTGATACGGCACCGTTTAACGATGCACGAATACGTAAAGCAATGCGGCTTGCAGTAGATCCAAGACAAGCTCTGGAAGTTGCCCACCGGGGTGTCGGTGCGCCGGCTGAACATCACCACGTGGCGCCAGTTCATCCTGACTATCATGAGTTGCCATTTATGGAGCGGGATATCGCTGGAGCAAAGCAGCTGCTGGCCGATGCGGGATATCCCGATGGGATTCACGTGGGTGAGGTTGCTTGCAAGCCGGATCCAGCCTGGGAGATTTTGGCGGTCCAGTATATTGTCGAACAGTGGAAAGAAGCAGGGATTACTGCTGACATCAACGTCATGCCATCTTCGGAATACTGGGGCATTTGGACCAAGGCTCCGCTTGGTTTTACTGGGTGGACGCACCGCCCACTCGGGTTTATGGTGCTTGGACTCGCGTATCGATCGGGCGTGCCCTGGAATGAGTCAAAATTTGCCGACCCTGAGTTTGACGCGACGCTTACTAAAGCTGAAGGAATCGTCGACGCACGAGAACGGTCTAAGGTAGTCGGGGAATTGGAATCCATCATGCAGGAAAGAGGTCCACTTGTGCAGCCGATCTGGCGGGGAGCTTATGCAGCTTGGACCGAAAAGCTTGTTGGTGTGCGAAAGCACCCGACCGATTATATGAACCTCACAAAATGGGGACTTTCGGGTTAGATCTTCAGAATAATTTNCAAGTTCTGNNTTGATAAACGGGGCCTTGAAGGCCCCGTTTTTTTTTGTTTCTGACATACGTCTCACAGTGTCAGATTTCAGCGTGTTGCCAGATGAAGGTTCGCCTGATATATATCACAGCGTGAGAGCTCTATTCTAGAACTCACGTAACCTAACACTTTGTTAANTTTNGGAGGGNGNATGTCGAATTACAGCAATCTAAAATCTAGAATAGAAGGCAGTGAGGTCATNCTGCTCGATGGNGCAATTGGTACCCAGCTGCAGAACATGCGGGCGCCCATGAATAATCAGGCCTGGGCTGCTGCAGCACTTGAAACGCATCCCTTTACTGTTCGCAGAATGCACGAGAACTATATCGATGCGGGTGTTGATGTCATCACGACTAATACGTATTCAGCTGGTCGCCACAATCTGGAGCCACTCGGCTTAGCCGACAAACTGGAAGAACTGAATCTGCGAGCTGTGATGTTGGCTCAGGACGCACGAGATGCTCGTGCAAAAGAAAGGCCTGTCTACATTGCGGGCTCTGTATCAAACTTCGGACTGCTTGCCGGTGGCGAACCAGGATGGAAGGAATTCGTTCGAACCGGAAAACTGATGAATCGCCGCTCTGAGACATCGGATGCACAGGCCAAATCTAATCTAGTTGAACAAGCACAGATATTGGCTGAAGCTGGCGTAGATCTGTTGGTTGCAGAGGCCACGGGTAGTACCGAACAACGACACTGGGTCATTGAAGCCTGTGTGTCTACAGGATTGCCCGTCTGGGCCGGATTTAAGTGTCATCTCGATTCGAACGGAGACTTAAGAGCTGGATACCGTTCAGAGGATTTATTCGAATCTTCACTAGATACTTTGTTGGCTTTAGGTGCGGAGGTCGTGACTATTTTCCATTCTACAGTTGAGGCGACATCAGCGGCGTTGCCTGTGATGCAGAAACACTGGGATGGACCGATTGGTGTTTATCCAGATGCAGACCGTAGTGACTACGTTACAACATATCGCGACCACACAACTGACACTGTGGTTACTCCACAACAGTATGTCGAAGTGACGAAGGAGTGGGTGAATCAGGGTGTGCAAATCGTTGGTGGATGTTGTGGTTTTGAAATTGAATACATCCAACCGCTGCGTGATGCGCTGCCGAGTCAATTGTCTTCAAATTGACAACTACAGAAATTTAAATCACGCAATTGTCAATCGACATAATTCCCTAATCTTCGTTTTTGTGGATTAGGTTAGATAATGTTCAGGCTACGTTAGCTTTAATGGAAATATTTAAAAAGGAGAGTTGTTAATGGAAGTCGGAGGCAGTCAATTTCGTAACCCAAGTCCTCATATTCAGACGTTTCGCGTTCCTAATCTGAGTGAGATTAATTTTCCAGCGTTGCGTGCTGGTCGCCTGGCACGATTGCAACAAATGATGAAACGTCATGAAATCCCAGTTTGTCTTTTCTATAACCCGGGGAACATCCGATACGCAACGGGCACGGAGGTGATGGGTGTATGGACTGCAACCACATTGGCTAGATATGCAGTGGTGCCCGCAGATGGTTCCCCAGTGATGTTTGAATATATGAACTCTATGCATGTCTCAGAGAAATTTGTTGATGACGTGCGCCCCGCTCCAAATTGGCAGTACAAGGCAACTGCGGGGTTAGCAGCAGCTAATAAGTGGGCCGATGAGATTAAGTCTGTCATGGCTGAACTAGGGTACGCTGGTGAACCACTGGCGGTTGATAAACTTGATGGGTTTGGTTTTATGGCGCTGCAAAATGCCGGTATTACAGTCACGGATCCAAGTCCAGCGACGGTTGATGCGCGTGAAGTAAAAACACCTGAAGAAATTCAATTAATGATTCTTAATGGGGGAGCTGGAGATGCCATGCTAGCGCAGTTCGAGGCGGCAATCCGACCCGGAATTCGGGAGTATGAATTACTGGGAGTGTTGAACAAAGCTTTGTTTGATCACCACGGCGAGTTTATGTTTACCCGTTTGGTTGCTTCCGGCACCAACACCAACCCTTGGATGTCTGAGGCTCATGACAAGGTGATTCAGCCTGGTGATTTGGTTGGTATTGATACGGATGCGAATGTTTACGAAGGCTATGTCGTCGATATTTCCCGGACATTTTTATGTGGTGACATTGCCAGTGAAGGGCAGAAAGAGGCCTACCGAATTGCTTATGATTGTGTGAATGGTATGCGTGAATTGATGAAACCTGGAATGACATTTGAAGAGTTCGGGCATGCGGCACCAAAATTGCCTTCGGAATATCGGAACGGTCGCTATGGAGCCATGGCCCATCAGGCAGGGTTAGAAGATGAAGGACCTGGAATACCCTACCCTGATGATGACCGCCGAGGGGGATGGGGCGTGTCATTCCCAGATCGTACAATTCAGGAGAATATGGTATTTTGCTTGGAATGCTACGCCGGTAAAGATGGTGCCCCATACGGTGTGAAGCTTGAAGACGAGGTTCTTGTAACCAAAGATGGCGCTGTTGCTTTGAGCACTTATCCTTTCGAAGCTAAATTGCTTGCCTGAATCTGTTTTGTGGAATGGAGCAGACTTTAATCGTGATTTAACAGTTGGACACTAATGACTTCTTCTTTTGAGTAGTCATTAGAACTTAAATGCCAAATACTCAAACGTTGGAAATTTCCGCGTTGTTCAGTGGATCTTCAAANGATNACTTCCGTGTGTGTAAGCAGATNGTTGATGTGCTCAACGAGGAAAGTGGGTTTGTTGCTGTAGGCNACCCGGNAATGGCAGAGCAACATCAACGTGCGGNTCGATTGACAAAGTTTTTCAATCTTNCTGACGATGTCAAATTATCGATGGCTACTACGCAGCACCAACCTGCCAATCGAAACCAATACCGGGGTTATTATCCTGCGCCTGAGATTCGGGGTTTTTTAGACAAGGAGCGATTGGACATTGGGCCCGAACCTGGCTTGTTGGCTCCGAATTTAGAAGGATCAGAAATTCTTAGTGAGTCAAATCCATGGCCATCGACTGAGCCACAGGCTGGTTGGCGATCAGATAGCCTTCAGTATTTTGATGATCTAAGAGAAATTGCTGTTGCATTGCTGGATTCAATTGCCTGTGGNTTAAATTTGGAACGTCGTGATACGGATAATTTATGTCGAGGGCGTAACGGGACACTTCGACTGCTGAACTATCTGCCCCAACCACAGCATCTGCATTCAAATAATGNCCCCGAGATCGTTGATCAAAATAATAGATGGNTAGCTGGCATCGAACATGTGGATACCACGACANTGACTTTGTTATGGCAGACGTATCCTGGCCTTCAGATTAAAGGACGAGATGATGTGTGGCGCGATGTTATCCCCCCTAAAGGGGGGCTATCCGTCCATTGTGGAGATCTTTTTACAAAGTTAACTTCAGGTGTGATTAACGGATCAATTCACCGTGTACTTGGAGACGGTACGCATCGAACATCAGTAGGTATGTTTCTTGAGCCTGACTGGGCTACGGTAATTCGACCGCCAAATGTAGATGAAGGATTAAGCTACGCGGAACATTTACTCGGAGTCTTTTCTACACGTAAAAAAGTCCAGGCTAGAAGGTACTAGCACATATGTTTATAAGGCATCATTGAGATGAGTTGCGAATTGTGTGTTCGCCTAACGGTTGAAAACAATGTTTTTCTCAAAGTGCTGTTGTAGGCTTTCGAGTTCATTACCTAGGTTTCTACCCGTACGCTTAGTTACTGGCGGTACTAAGTTTCTAATCTGTTCCAATAATGGAGTAAGCCGGTGTGCAGGTTTGCGATTCGTAAGCCACAACGCTTGACTAGCGCTGGCTGCCAGCAACGTGAGTGATGCTTCCAGGCAGAAAGCTGAGCGAAGGTGCTTTTGGTAGGCAAATACGGACACAGACGCAACATCGTTCTGACCGGCGATTCCACCGCCTTCACTAGACGGTAGGAAACTACGCCTAGCAGCAAGTCGTGCTTCTTCGCCATAACCGATCTGTAGAAAACTGAACATCGCAGTACCGTATGATTCTCCACCCGGTGCAGCTAGATTTGGAGGCAGATGGTCTGCACTGTGCAATTTCATTGTGTGTCGATCGGCGAGTGTGCATAGATCGGCGTAGCGGGCATTAATATCATCTATTGCGGGCGCGGCTTGGGCATTGTGGTAGCCGCCTGTCGAAATTACGCGGCCGAGTCGGTCACTGCCTTTTGGCAAAATATAAACTGGATTATCCGTCACAGCCTGCAATGAAATTTCTGCAGATTCCCGTACGGTGCTGAACGCTTCTTCGGCGGCGGCTAACACGGGGGGCAGTATGCGCCAGGACACCGGTGCCTGATAGGGCAAACGGCCTGTATTAGATGCTTTGTTGAGCCAATAGCGTAGAGAGCGAATCGCTTGTTTCTCATGGCGACTCTGACTGTACCGAAGCAATGAAGCACTGTAAGGTGCGAGTTGTGCCTGGTATGCTTCAATAGACAAGGCGAATACTTGATAGGCTAACGCCAGCCTATTTTTTGTAGCCAGAGCGACATCGCACAGTACTGCAGTTGAGACAGGCGAACCATTTATTCTAGCCATAGGTTCTGCTTCTTCGGTATCTCCACGGGGCATATGACTCATCACATGGGCAAGGGGCAGAATTTCTCCGGCGCCGACCTGCCCGGACAGCGGCACTGTGGGAGCTGGGTTGTCGAGCATCTGTGCAATTCGCTCAGCCTCAATGGATCGAGTTTTTGCATTACCTTCGATGTAGTTCGTGAGGCGTGCAAAAATGATCATTCGTACGACTCGCTCCGGTAGGTTGTCGGGACCAAAGCCACCACCGGGCGGCACAAGATTACGTCGTTGTGCCATCTCCTTCTGTTGTTTTGGGGTCAGGCGCTTTGATGCATGCTGTCCTGCCCCAGACGTTGTGCCATAAATGAAGCGTGAACGGTCGCTGTTCAGGTAAGCCATGAATGATTTACGGGCTTGGTTGATNGATTTCTTGGCCGATTGAGAAATATTTACCGATTCGCCATCAATTGCCACGCGTTTTAGGTTTTCGAGTGTGAAATCCTGCCGGTTATTCAAAGTCACAGTCATGGTTATAGTTTTTGAATTGCTGAAAATTGTTAGGCTATGTATTTAGTGAGCACAGAATCGCCATGTTGTATCGCAGATGTCAGGCGGTTGGTGAGTTTCTCAGCACTCTTTCCCAGTTCTCGCTTTTTGCTGACCGGTGGGAAGTCNCGTCTNATCTCTTNCGCAAATTCGTCGAGGTTGGTGGGCACGGCTCTGCTACAAACATCTAATGCATGGCTAGAGACACCTGCCAAAAGCGCCATTACCCGGTCAAATAGAACGGCTACACGAGCTTCATTGCGGCAAGCGATGTATCCCATGGCATTGATGTCATCTTGTTCGGATGCACCTGGTTCTCCAGCACTCAGAAGACTGGGTTCCGCCCAACGTCTCATCTCGTCGATAAAATCTGCTGCAACGAATTCTATGTACGATGTTGTCCGACCAGTCCGAAATGTATCGCCATCCCGGACCAAGCGATCGGGAAGGTGGGATACTGGACCTTTATGTAGCTTGATAATATGTCGTCGTGCAACCTCTGCGAGGTCGACCCAACTCATCGCCATTCCATCTAATGCCTGAGGCAATAGCGAATTGTGATACCCGCCAGTCGAGATTGCTTCGACTTTGCTTCCAGAACCTCGTGGAAAAAATATCGGGTTACTAACCATCGACTGTAAGCTTTCCTCTGAAGTTGTTGACAAGCGTTGGCTGGCTCTAAGCGCCTGCCCTAGGAGTCGCGGAAGAATTCTGTAACTCACTGGTGCTTGAAATGGACGCCTGTTTTCGTTTTGGGTCCCTTTGAGGAGGGCGGAAAGGTTGTCAATGGCCCGTGCTTCATAGGGGTCCCCCCAGAGTGGTTTTAAACCGGGATCGATATGTTCCAAGGGGGCCTGCATGGCGTCATACGATAAGGCGAAAACCTTCTGTGCGACTATAAGGCGCCGGTTGGCTTCAATAGCTGCGATGCTCGCCATACCGACAGAACAACACGCTGTGTTTCCCCCACTTGCTTGAAGCTGATTCTCACTTGGGCTCGGCATCAGGCGCATTAGATAAAACAAAGGGAGAATCTCACCAGGTGATGCGAGACCACCCGCAGGTATCCGAGGTACGTCACCATCTAGCGCTTTAGCTAGGTCTTGCGCAAATTTCTTGCTGACAGCTGCGCCTCCACGCAGAAATAGGGCCAGAATAGCAAATACCATTGCTCGCACTTTTGTTTCAGGCAAGTAATCGTCACCAAATGACAGACCGATGAACGGCATGCCGAGTTCTCTTAAACGTTTACGTTCTTTGGCACTGATCTGACGTTTAGCATTAGGCCCATAATCGCTGGTGACGCCATAGATGAATTGCCGCGGATGGTCTTTAACGAATTGTCTGAATTCTGTGTGGGCTCTATGCAAGTTTGCCAGCGCAGGACCCCCAAAACGTACTTTCTCGTGACCGTCTGCTATTCGCTCGAGGTTGCTGAGAGATAAATCCTGAATTTCGTTGAGTAAAACAGTCATTAGTTATTTTTTTCGTAAATTGGTTGTAATACTAAAGCCAAGAAAGCGAATCATGGTAATCAGTACAATTTATCTAGACCGGCGGTACGATCATCTCAATACCGCATCGACTCCGATCAATTCTTGTTTTCGTTTTGCTACGTATTCTTCGAGTTCTTCCAGGATTGCCGGGTCCAACGGGGGTTGTTCGTAATCGTTG
>PAON01000048.1:0-25766 GCA_002708495.1 Dehalococcoidia bacterium
TTTAGCGAGGGCTACCTCAGCCATTGAAGAGAATCCTACGGACCCAATACCTCATTCATACAAAGGAATTTCACTATACCATTTGGGAAAGTTTGATGACGCAATTTTGTATTTAAATGCAGCCACTAAACTAGATCCAAATAATTCAGTAACTATCTATAATTTAGGTCTAGCCTATATGGCCTCTAAAAATACAGAAGAAGCTATTTCTCAATTTGAGCAGGCGATGAGTATCNANCCNTCTNTNAAACNCGATATNGANCTNACAGGGGNCTTAGAANNTNAATNNTTNCANCTTAGNNTCANCNATNNTCANGACCTAGANCCNGCAACCCAGATCATACTATCGCTTTNTTCGTCAAAANCATTNCCATCAAAGTCCCCATGNANAGATAATATNTCAAANCCACAAATGCGAAGTAAATGATACATTTCCCACCTGAACGTATATCGGAAAGATAGATCATGAACAACCTTTTGAACAACAATTCCGTCGCTATCAACAAACTCCACCACAACCTTTGAGTCACCAATTTGTTCATAGTCATCATAACTCCTCTGATGGTAGAAAATTAATTTCCCGCCATCAAAGTCGTTATTTATATCCATAAGGTGGTAAAGAGTTGCTGGGTCACCCAAAATCACGNNCGGGTCTGGAACTTTCATTTCAATAATGAGTTTTCCNGCGGGACTGAGATAACGTCTCACATTATGGAGAAATCTTTGTTGGTCCTCTGGTGAGAGAATAGACATAAATGCCGATGATGGCACGATAGCTAAGGAGAATTTTCTATCAGAAGTAAGTTTAAGNTCCGGCAACGGTGATTCACTAAACGATACTTGTCCAGGATTCGATAGTTTTTCAACCCTTCTTTGAGCAATAGATAACATTTCCGAGGATGGGTCCACAGCATGTACTTCCTTACCGAAATCGGCAAGTAATTCCGTGATACGCCCTGTTGCACAACCAATTTCTAGAATTGAAGAATTTTTCTGGGAAGCCTGGTCTAAATAATAAGCAATATCATCCCTTCGATCGAGATAAACCAGGTCGCATACTCCGGCCCAGGCGGAACTTCCCTGCTCATCAACCATATGAAACATTAATNAACCTCTTGNCTATGNTAATNGTCCTGNTAAGGCGTCAACTTAACTATAGAATCATCACTCGTTAANGTAACCCAAATTTCTCCATTTACAGGAATTATTTTTGCGGGTGCTGCNCCNACAGGATACGTCGCCAATATTNNGCCATCTAGCGAAAGTTTGGTNACCGTTCCNTCCATGCTATTGGCTGTCCATATATTTTCTCCATCATATGCAATACCATAGGGCAGCCTACCGGTATCGAATCTTCCCAAATCTTCACCGGTTTTGGAGAGTTTNGATACAGTGTGTTCTCTCCAATTCGCTACCCAGATGTTATCTCCTTCTTCCGTAAATGCGATTGGAACATCACCGACAGAAAAATTACCTTCAGGNTTACCTTCTGTGCTAAATTTGGTAACGCTATCACTGTGAGCATTTGCAGCCCAGATATTTTCCCCATCAAAGAACAACACTATGGGNCCAGCGCCCTCTGTTTCTACAGGGGACACTGAATTACCTTCAAGATCTAACCGGTACAACAAAGTTTCCCAACATCCCGATGTCCATATATTTTTCCCATCAAATGCAAGCGTTCTTGGTAGAGTGGAAACTGAGTATGTACCTAAAAGTTCCCCATCACGTGAAAGCCTTGTCGCATTATGATCAAATTGATTGGCAGACCATATGTTTTCCCCGTCGAACAAAAGAGCATTAGGCTCCCTGCCATGCGATTCATATACAGCCTCCTGTTGTCCATCCAACCCGATTTTCATAATGGTATGGGACAAAGCATTTCCAACCCATAAATTGTCACCATCAAATATTATTGGCTCTGGGGCGTTTCCAACCGGATAGGTAGAAATAGTGACATCCTCAACTACCAATTTTGATACCAGACCTTCCGCGGAATGAGCAGCCCACACAGTGCCTTTGCCGTCTGTCGCAAGTGAGTTAGGAGTATTCCCAATATGAAAAGTCCCTAAATGCTGTCCCTCTAGCCCGTATTTTGTGACTGTTTTATCTGTGCGGTTTGCTACCCAAACTCCTTCCCCGTCATAAACAACATCACCAGGCAAAGTGCCTGTAGGATAATCCCCTACTTTATCTCCTGACAAAGTGAATCGGCTTAAAGTATCATCAAGCGAATTGGTTACCCATATGTGATTTTCAGCAAAGGCGATGCCTCTTGCACCTCCACCCGTATTCCAAGTACCAACCAAATTACCTTCTTGGTCTATTTTGGAAATCGAATCATCTCCATGGTTAACAACCCATATGTGCTGACCATCAAATGTTAATTTTTGTGGTTTCGAACCAGATTGAATATTCTTAACGGTTTGTCTATCTTTAGTCACCATAGTGACAACGTCTCTTCCGGAATTCGCAATCCACATTGCGCCGCCCGCATATAACATATCCGTTGGTCGGCGAAGCTCAACTGGAGCACTGCCCATTCCACCCTTTAAATCAAAGGTTCTAACAGCAAAGTAAGTTCCAACCCAAAGTTCATCACCATCATGACCCAATGCATTGGGATAAGGGTGAAGCGGCATTGAGTAAATCAATTCACCATCCATTGAATAATTGGCAATGCCATCTTCATCCTGTGAGGCCACCCATATAGTTCCTTCATGGAAAAATAAATCTGTAGGATTTTCAGTAACCTCAAATGTAGATATTGTTGGGACAAAAATTGGGGCCTCTGAGTTTGCTGGGGTGGTTGTCGAAACTTCATGGACATTAATCGGGATAGGGCCACGTCCAGGTTGTTCGACAGCTACTTTTGGGGTTGATTCCGGTTCAGGAACAACCATTGGCGTTGTAGTCTCAATGAAGTTGTCAGGCTGATCTAGAACATCAAGAGGGGATGGAACATTTTTTCTGATTAATAACGCTGTTACGAGAGACGACAACACAATCGAGAATGGTACCGCGGCGGCCAAGATGTACACAGCCCAAGAGGGAATGATCGCAGCGTATAAAACTCCTTCGACAATTTGATCATCCGTTATTAACAAGGAAACGTTAACAAAGAGAGAAGTGATTATTGCTATCAAAAGCAAATTGGTAACTTTGTACATATTTTTCCTCAAAAAAAACCCCTACACTTAGCAAAAAGTCTAGGGGCCTTTTCCTTAGGTCAGCCTATTTTTNAACCGTCGCTACTCTGTAGCAGTAAAAGTGCCCACCTTACTGCCATCACATAAAATATCATAAGTCCCGGCGGCCCCGATATTAAAATCGTAATTTTTCCTTGAACCCGACTGCAACTCCAGTGCTATTGAAGCCGTTCCGATGTTTAAAGCACCACCAGCAGCCTTAATAGTCATACCGGAAATTTCATACTTGGCTTCCTTCTTCTCACCTACAATCTCAATGGATTTTGTAAGGCCTTCCTTTACTGATGTACCCACAAGCTGCACACCCAATCGGACTCTAGTGGCGACCGGTGCAGTCAGATCCCCGGGAGTTGCCTTACATGTACCGTCGGCTTTATCCAACTTAACCTGTAGTTCTTCAAGCTTACTGGTGATTGGAGTCCTGTGAAACTCACCCGTTTTATCAGAATCTTCTCTTGCTGGTCTTCTGTTGCCGGATTTGACACCACATGCCGTGGCTACGATGCCTACTAAGGCTATCAATAGGACCACCATCATAAATTTATTGTTCATAGTAACCATAAGTCGCTCCATTACATGAAAATGATTAACGATATCTTAACCTATTCCAGTGGTGCTGAAGTCTACCACTCTCTAATGAAATTTCCACACATTTTAAAAGCAAAAGGAGCCAGACAATTAAGTCTGGCTCCTTTTACTTTCTCTTAGTTGAGTTGTCTCAATCTAGGGTCCAATCTATCTCTTAGCCAGTCACCCAAGAAATTTAGTGACATTACGACTAGAAATATCGCTACTCCTGGGAAAAATGATATCCACCACGCATCATTGATATATGGTCTTCCATCATTCACCATGGCACCCCAAGCGGGTGTAGGCGGCGGTATTCCGGCGCCTAGGAAGCTCAGTATTGCCTCGGTCAGTATAAGCTGTCCTACTCGAAGAGTCGCGATCACAATGATCGTATTAATTGTTCCGGGGAGGATGTGCCAGACCAGTATTCTGAATGTGGAGCACCCTGCAACCTTTGCCAGGGACACATAGTCCCTAGTTTTTAGGCTGAGCACCTCTCCACGTACATTTCTTACAAAAGGTGTCCAGGAGAGTATTCCCAACAAAATAATCAATATTGTGAAAGTTTGACCAAATGCTATAACTGCCACAATCGCAATCAATATGAAAGGTAGTCCTAGCCATATATCCGTCACCCTCATAATAATTTCATCTATTAGGCCACCGAAGTAACCCGCCACTAATCCCATTGACACACCGATGAGAAGACCAAATATTAGAGCTACTGTCACAACAACCAGAGATACTCTTGCGCCATGAATGATTCGGCTTAAGAGATCGCGGCCTATGTTATCCCCGCCAAGTATATGATCCCAACTAGACCACTTAACCTTAGCCACATACCCTNCTTCTTTAAAAGCNTCTTCTACGGCTTCCTGGGTTGCGGTATTTTCCAAGGTGGGAGTTATGCCAAATTGAAGCATAGCTTCTTCAATGGNTTTATTAACCGGTTCTGGAAAAACCAACGGATCGGAACCACTTTTTATATTAAGCACGATAGACGTTTCCCAAACAGGAGGGATATTCCTATTGTCTGGTCTAGCAATAAGAGGGTCATGCGGGGCTAGAATATCAGCAAAAATTCCGGTGAATATAAGTAACGCCAGAAGAAACAAAGGGATAATCGGCCATCTTCTGATGAAGCTCCAGACCTTTCCAAAGGAATTTCTTTCAGCACCAATCTGTCGCAGGAGGTCTTGTGATAATTGTACCTGTGCCATCGTTTATTCCTAGGTGTATCGAATTCTGGGATCTACTAATGCGTAAATCATATCTGTGAAAAAGTTCATCGTGACGTAAAGCGCGGTCCATACCAACACTACGCCTACCATAATCGGAAAGTCATTATTGTTTATCGCCTGAAAAGCAAGCCTTCCCAATCCTGGTATTGAAAAGATAGTCTCAGTGACAACGGCACCAGTTATGAAACCCGTAAGCAGTAGGCTGGAGAATGTGAGAGGTGCTATCAAAGCATTCCTAAAACCATGCTTCCAGATTAAGGTGTTGTAGCTAACACCTTTAGCTCTAGCCAGCTTAATAAATTCTGAATCTAGTATTTCCAGCATGGAAGACCTAACAAGCCTAAGATAGGTAGCGGCAGCAATCCATCCTAAGGTTATGGTTGGTAGAACATAATGTTTCCATGAGAAAAAGCCTTCTCCCAGCGTCCCGGTGGGAAACCACCTCAACTTCACCGAGAATATCAAAATCAGCATTATTCCCACCCAAAAAACTGGTAGAGCTTGCCCAAATAGAGCAAATCCCCTACCCACATAATCCCACAGGCTTCCCCGGCTCACGGCCGACAGTACTCCCAATGGAATTCCAATGACACCCGCAAATATATATGAGGCAAGAGCAAACTTAAGCGTTGGTGGTAGCCTATCTTTGATCTTTCCGAAGACATCCTTTCGATCAAGCAGGCTATCTTGCCAATTACCTTTAAGGATATTTCCAAGCCAAACCGTATATTGCCACACGATTGGTTTGTCTAGGCCCATTTCGCGCCCAAGTTCATCCCATCGTTCCGGGGTAATTCCATAACCGCCCTCTTGGGCGTATAAGTAGCGGGGATCACCCGCTGCTCGTGAAAGTCCAAAAGTTATAAAGGTTGCTCCGATCATAGCGAAACAAGCAAAGATTATCCGCCTTACGAGGAATGTAATCATCCTAAGAGCACCTTCCAAAAATTTCGCCGCCTCAGCAGCGATCTAAATTTCGTTTCGCCATTCTAACAGGGTTTAGCCCGTTATTGCTTTTTAATGCACCCGACAAAATTAGGCAAAGGCGGGGTAGGGAGGGAGAAGTGTAAATTTTTCACTATCCCCCTGCCAACCGTTTCCGTATTTATTAGCTATTCTCTATGCGATGGGATCTTAGTTGAGAGGGTTGGCTCTCCTGAATCTACAAAGGACGCCCCTCGCATAATACGAAGGGCGTCCATTTTTTCTAGGTCAGCACCTACTTCATAATCACCAAGTTGATGTTGTTGATAGTGCCGATATTACCATTGGCCTGTGGACGCATGTCCCAAGACTCAATTTGGTTAGGATCCCAGTATGGCCACAATGGCTCCTCAAAGAAGCCAATACAGTTTGCCCATTTTCTGTTGTTTGTATAGAACTCTGCAGCCAGCTCTTCTCGAACTGCCTTGTCAGGCTCAGCAGACATCAGTGAGTAACTCTTAGTTGCGTAAGGTAGTTCCTGGCCCACGCCGTATCCACCGGCGGAGAAGGAGCTTTTAACGAAACCGTGTGCCCAGTCATATGGGAAGTTCGACTTGTTCTCGTCACCACAAATGTTGACACCAGGTGTCTTGTTTGTCCGGGCGACAAGTCCAGGTCGATAAGTGGAGTAGGCAGTCTTAATCATGTTGACCTTGACTCCCAAATGCTCCTGCCAAGCGGCTCCAACGGACTCACCGATTTCAGCACCGAGTTCACCGGTACCTACCCATAGGTCCATTTCGAATCCGCCACTCTGACCTGCATCAGCCAAAAGAGCTTTTGCTTTGTCATAGTCAAGACCCCAGTCCCACTCAGCTTGGTAGCTAGGGCTGCTTCCAGCGAGATATGCCTGATGGTTTACGAAACCTAGTCCACCGAGAAGGTTCTCTACGAGAGCCTCTCTGTCAATTGCAAAAGCGAAAGCTTCTCGAACTTTCTGCGAACTGACCATNGAAGGTGTGGTTTCGTCGTAATCGCCATTCTCNAATGGATTACCAATCCATGGNAGAGATGTATCTCGNTCACGNGTCAGNNCAGCACCNGTTAGTGCGTTGTGNGTCTCCCAGTAGTTNCCTACCATCGATACGTCTCTGATAGTGTTGAACATTCCGCCCTTCTGAGCNTTAAAGCCCTTNTCTGATAGGCCNGGATAGTCCTTGGTTGNTACCTGNGNGATTGNAACCTCNCCNGTCTCTANCATAGCTCGCCTTGAAGCACCTTCTGGAACTTCAAGAAGNGTCATNTTNTCAGGACCAACNGTNCCGTAGTAATCAGCGAAGGCANNACCTTCGATNTTACCGTTCTGACTCCACTCNNTNTTNTCAAAAGGACCNACACCTACATAGATGTCNTGCATCCCTTCTACACCATGTTNTTCANAAACCGCGGTGCTCATGATNCCAGCNGTCTGCCAGAAGCTACTAAACCTGTGGAGAANTCCACGGGAGTCATAGTTTCTATANTTCAGCTTTAGAGTGTAGTCATCGACTGCTTCCATGCTCNNAATCAACGGAGCAAAGTCACCAGCCTGACCGTGAATTGACTCTGGGTTCGTTACCGAGTTCGCATCGTTATATGAGAACTCAACGTCCNNNGCAGTCATTTCACCGTATCCGCCATGGAACTGAANTCCNTCTCTNAGNTTGAAANTTCCAAANTCTAGNGANGGGTCTAGTTCGTATGACAGAGCAANCATNGGNTCGGTAGTNACAACACCACCGGACTCAANAGCATTNAAAAGCACNTCNGTTATNCCGGACATATANATAGTCTCNGCACANCCAGCTGTNCAGAACCTNGGCAANCCGTTNGGCGANTTGATNTCTGCGGCAGCNAGTTTGACATGCCCNTTNGGTCCACCTGAGCTTGCAGCAGCTGCAGGNNNAGCAGCAGGAGCNGCAGCAGGNTTAGCAGCTNCAGCAGCAGGTGCGNNAGCAGGAGCAGCAGCAGGAGCAGCAGCAGGTGCAGCNGCAGGTGCAGCNGCAGGNGCAGCGGCAGGNGCNGCAGCAGGNGCNGCAGCAGGNGCNGCNTCATCGTCNGAAGAACTNCAAGCAATACCGGCGCCGATTAACGCAGCAGCGGCTATGCCTAATGCAACTCTCCTNTTTAACATTTTAGGCCACATAAGTGATCCTCCTTCTACTTTGGTCTTTTGACCAGAATAGCCAACCTTCGCCTTATCCCAATTAGAAAAAGGCGTGTGGAATTAGACCACGCCGCTTTCTCCAAAGTCAACACTTTAGTTCACATATTTAACAATGGAAATCTGGTATTCCATCACCGCCCACCATATGTCTCCACCGCCCTTCCTAAAAACTTCCTTCAGATCGATAAACTAAACCCGNTTTTTGAACACATGCTAGAATCCTCTCAATNTATGGTTTATAAAGTTATTCGACACAATTCCATACATTCAACACAATTCCATACATTCAATTGACACCACGAACTAAGGAGCAACCCGATGGCAGCATATGAAGGTATTTTTCCGGCAATTGTCACACCGATGTCCTCTGATGGAACACTAAATGAGGCGGCATTCCGAGAAGTAATGGAGTTCAATATCCAGGCTGGAGTGGGAGGGTTTTGGGTAGCTGGCGGGAATGGAGAAAGCGTGCTGTTATCAGATGAAGAAAACATGAGAATTGCAGAAATCGCCTCTGACCAAAACAGAGGAAGAATCAATAACATCATGCATGTTGGCGCTCCAACTACTGAAAGAGCCGTGAAATTAGCAGAACACGCAGCTAAAGCGGGTGCTGAAGCCATCTGCTGTGTCCCTCCATTTTTCTACCGACAAACCGATGAGGCGATCGTAGANCATTACAAGGCTGTTGCAGCATCAGCAGATTTACCTTTTTATGTTTATAACCTCCCCCAATCGACAGGAGTCGAAATAACTGTTGAACTAATGCAAAAAATACAAGATGGGGTTCCACAGTTAGCAGGACTTAAGCATTCCTCTATAAATTTTGCCAATGTAAGAGAATGGGTAAAAATGGACCTTAAATGCTTTATTGGGAGTAGCATGTTAATGGTTCCTGCTTTGTCTATGGGAGCTATAGGTTGTATAGATGGCCCGCCATGTGCAGCTCCTGAATTATGGGTAAACATTTGGAAGTGCTGGCAAGCGGGTAACATTGATGAGGCGATGAACGCTCAAAAGAAGGCTTCCTCTTTTACGGAAATAATGAGGGAAGCTGGAGTTCATAGTGGTACAAAAGCCGTGTTAACAGAAAGGCTCGGGATTGATTGTGGAAGCGGAAGACTTCCAAATCCACCCCTAGAAGGAAAGAGACGTGAAAACATCCTCCAAAGAGTAGCGGATTTGGGAATTGGTGCAGTAATGTCTATGGCTTCAGATGACTAATTCTAGCCGTGATTAACCTCTAATGTTAGGAAGCTAGGGGCTTAAGTCAAAGAGCCCAGCCTATTAATAATTAATCTATAAAAAGAATAAGGAATCCGACTATGGAGCGAATTTTTGCGCTTTTCATACGTGCTGGTCTAGCTGCAATTTTTGGGTTTATGTTCGGGTCAATTTTCATGNTTGGGACTTTCTGGATAATCCCACAAATCATGATTCCNCCTATGTGGGCATTATCGCTTTCAGTCGGGTTCGGCTGCGGNCTTGCGGCTTTTATATGTTTTCTCAAGCCAGAAGCAAAGGGGGTGATTAATCTAACTACCTTTGCAATCGCTTGCCTGAGCGGAATGCTGGGAGGGTACCTAGGTTCACTTTTGGCGGATCCAGAAGGTNTTCGAAATGTGCGTTTGGTAGCTAGCTCGGTTACCTCACCAGATGTGGCGCCTTTCGTTTATATGGGAACATTCATAGCCACAGTGNTTACATCNGCCTGGTATGCATACCGACTTTGGTTATACAACGAAGATTGAGATCTAAATACGTTTGCCTCTCACCGTCAAGTTCGAAATTAGACTATTGAGTTAAGATATTTCCCAAAATATTCAGCCCGGGGAGATCGCTGGAATGTCATATGCCAATTTAGACTCTGTCACCACACTCACATTCGATATTTTTGGAACTGTTCTCGACCTAGCAGGAAGTTTGATTCCTCCTCTCAAACTTTTGCTGACAGCTTGCGATGCTCCACCTNCCTTAACTGGAGAAAAAGTGTGGGCTCAATGGAGATTNAGGCAAAGAATCGAGCAATACCANGACAACATGCTTATGCTTGGACACAGCGGTTATTTAACGGTCAAAAGAAAGGCGCTAATGTACACATTGCGAAGCTTAAAAGTTAATTTTACATCTGAAAACTTAGATGAATTCATGAAGGCTTATCAACTATTGACTCCATTTAAAGACGCGGCTGATGGATTAATAAGACTGTCGAACAAATACAGGTTGGTTATGCTTTCCAATGGTGAACAGCACTATCTACAACATCTGGCAACAAACAGGATCGGAATAGATTTTGATCAGATTCTGTCTGCGGAGACTGTTGGCCAATTTAAACCTCATCCGTCTGTGTATAGATTTGCTGCAAAAAAGTTAGCTCTGGAACCACAACAGATAATGATGGTGGCCGCCCATTCTTTTGACATTTTGGGGGCAAGGCATAGTGGGTTTAGAGGGGCATATGTTAATCGCTACGATTTGCCCTACGACGAATCTGATTATGTCCCCGACATCACAACTGAAAATTTTTACGAACTTTGTGACACCTTAAAGGTTTAGTGGAGGATAAGGGNAAATGATTACAAATTATGACAAGGTTAGAATTGGCATGGCTATGTCAGGTTGGCCATTCCCTAATAACGATCCTTCCCAGCTTGGAGACTATGTCACCGAAATGGAGAAACTGGATATTGATTCGCTTTGGTTCACTGACCGCATAGTATCAGAAACTTTCGCCTTAGAAACCGTAGTAGCAATGTCGTTCGTCGCTGCCCTTACGGAGAAATTAAAATTCGGTACCAGCGTGATTGGTTTGCCGTTAAGAAACCCTACAGTTCTCGCAAAAGAGATTGCTACATTAGACTATCTGTCCAACGGTAGATCGTTACCAGCAGTAGGTTTAGGGCCAGAAACAGAAAATGACTATGAAGCCTGCGGTACTGAAAAAAAATCGCGTGTAGGTAGGACCGAAGAAGCAGTAGAAATAATGCGTCTACTTTGGTCAGGTAATAACGTGAGCTACAAAGGTAACCACTTTACCCTCAATAATATTTCTATCGANCCGAAACCCGTTCAAAAAAATTTACCACCAATTTGGTTTGGTGGAAGAAGCGAACCTGCTCTAAATAGAACTGCAAAAATAGGTGATGGCTGGCTGGTTTCCTATGCCACTGCCGAAGAAGTATCTATGAGCATTCCTAAAATAAAAGCACGTGCATTAGATTTTGGTAATCACATTGAGGAAGATCATTACGGCGCCTTGATAAGTTTCTGTTTTGCCGATACAAGAAAAGAAGCTGAACAATTAGCCAGTAAACACAATATAATCCGACGACAAGATGTCGACTTGAAAGATGTGACGGCCTTTGGTCCACCAGATATTTTGGTCGAATTGCTCGACAATTTTATCGAAGCCGGAGCCACTAAATTTACATTGAGGTCAGCATGTCCCGCTGAAATGACATTTGACCAAATGCGTTTACTTGGGAAATACATCGTACCTCGCTATCACAGTGGCTAATTTAGATTTTGATGGGCGTGAATCCCGCCTCCGTCTATATTGGGCGCTTCTAATTCTGGGGGGTTCGTTTATTCTTACAATCGGGTGTGCAGATGAGAAATCCTACATTGTTTACGACGACGATAACTTCCTTTACATGGTCTCTGTCGAAANCCCAACCCCTGAAGTTTTTATAAATGGCATCAGGGGGATAAACCCGAGAGCCTCCACCGACGGGAAATCTCTTAGTTTCATCACAAGCGAATCCTCCCGAANACTAGTAGGTATGTGGAAAGGTAGTTCCAACATTACGTGGTACGAACATCCTGAATTTGATTCATACATTTTCAATCCCTCACCCTTTAATTCATCTGGCTATGTATTATCTGGGCTAAATAGATCCCACCTAGATATATATTCCTCTGAACAAATGAAGAACATTACTAAATTCAGATCTATGGATTTTGAACCTTCCGTATCACCAGACGGGAAAGCAATAGTGTTTACCAGTGACCGAATCAGTAATGCAGACATATATACAAACGAGAGGCCGCTGAGTGATAGGGACGCCATAGAACATATTAAGGAATGGGATATCACTGAAAGAGGAATCAAATACAACACATATCGAGATCATAATATAGATATTTTCACTTCGGATATCGACGGCTCCAACACAATAAGGTTGACTTCAGCTAGGGCTTCAGATTACCAACCTGATTGGTCTTCTGACGGGCGTTGGATAGTGTTCAGCTCTCTTAGACACAATAATTCTGAGATATTCAAAATAAGAAGCGATGGAACCGACCTTGAAAGGTTAACAAATAATAACTACAACGACGATCAACCCGCCTGGTCTCCGGAGGGTAACCTGATCGCGTTTGTATCTGATCGATCAGGTTCGAAAAATATTTACGTTATGGGCTTCAATGGAACAAATCAGATCCAGATCACGAACTCTTTATCAGGGTTAAATTCCCCAACTTGGATTAAATGCAAAACAGGTACCTTAAAAAAGGCAGGTAACTCATGCCCGTAAATTCAATCAAAGTGGGAACTTTTGACATTCACTCTGTCTCTGACGGCTATATGATTTTTCANCGNGAAGATTTTTTCCCCGACGTAAAAAAGGAATCTTGGAGGCAATACCCTCCCTATTCAAAGCCCAAATTCGAGATGAATATTGGCTCCTTCGTAATTAAAGGAACCCGCAAGACCATACTGGTAGATACAGGGTTGGGAAAACTGGACCATCGCATCGAACAACCAGTTGGCAAAACATTGTTGTCCGAATTGGATACCTTTAACATCATCCCCAATGATATTGACATTGTCTTTCTTACCCACCTCCATATGGATCACGTGGGTACCAATATGGCCAAAGACAACGGGATTTGGAAGCCAACATTTCCCAATGCTCGTTATATAGTCGGAAAATCTGATTGGGAAATGTTCAGCGGTCTGCTCCATAAGCCCGCCTATAAATACCTCGAAGAGCAGATCCAACCTCTAATTTCAAACGGTACACTCGACTTCTTCGAAGGGGAAATTACCTTGACTGAAGGGGTCGTCACGTTACCAACACCCGGTCATACCCCTGGCCACACAAGTTTATTAATAAATTCCAATGGGGAAAAGGCTGTCATTATGGGAGATGCAGCCCATATTCCTCCCCAGGTAGAAGAGACCTCCTGGAGCCCAAGCCCGGATATAGACAAAAATTTATCCGCCGAAACAAGATCATCCCTAATGGCTTTAATAGAAAGTTCGCATGCTCTGATAGCCTCTGGACACTTCCCTAGACCTGGATTTGGAGAAATTATAAAAGTAGATTCGAAGCGTTTCTACAGACCTATTCGTTAGAAATTTTATGATTGAGATTTAACCAAATAATGATGAAGGATATGTAGCCGTTCTTTGTTTTTGGAGAGCAATGCGATCACTTTCCAAAACAGCCAAGACTAGATCGCGAATATTTTTTACTTTTACAGGTAATTTCCCTAAGTCTCTATTGTGACCACACATAACACAAAATAGTCTCACGCCAAACATATCTTCATCATTGGTCAGAGTTCCGGTTCCGCATCTCGGACACGAGCCTGTAAGAATTATTGTGTTTATCATCTACTAAAATATCTCTAAATGTTTTTGTATTCATCAGTCTATTTTTTGGTAACCATTACTTACCATACAGGAACCCGATTTGAAATGCTGTTTTATTTAATCTCAGTTTCCTGTGAAATTACACGCAGCCTTTTTACAAGGTAATCTCTTCTATCCATATATTCCTGGCTACCCGAGTCAGTTTTGTTATATTGGTTGTCAAGCTCAGCTATTTGATCCTCAATAACCTGTGCCTCATTAGAGCCACTCAACCAAGATTGATGACGATTCCGTAATTTGATAGTCCGCGAAATGCCAATAGTTCCTATAGATACCAAAAACAATAATAAGCCTACCGGGCCAGCATACTCATAACGCATGCTCCCAAATTCATTTGAGATTCGTTCCACAAATTTCGATGTAGGCAGCCCACTAAAAATCATTTTGGTTTGGCTACCTTTAGAGATATTCTTCGACTCATATATTGTGTAAAGCGTTCCAGCTATTGTCTCTTGGGTTTTAATCTCAAAATCAGTACGTATATCAACGCTGTCATGTGGGAATAAAATGCTGGCCCTTTGAGCACCATATCTCCAGGTTTTTAATATCTCGGCCTGTTGGCTTTCGTAGGGAATATCGTAGCTGTACATCACTTCATGGTCCCCTGGAGGAATAGCGGCTATAAGAGCAAATCCCTTATCAACTTGTATGTACTCTGCCGCTGGGATTAATGAATCAAAGACAAAATTTATGGCACCTTCTGGAATACCAAATCTTATTAAGTCCATGGGGCCGGAACCTTGCACATAGGTTAATTTAGACCTGTTGGAAATAGTCGCTAATTCCAAAATTGATATTTGCCGATTCAGGCTATCGATCCCAGTTACCGAGAAAGATCCTTTTGATAAGAAAATCATATCGTCTTGGGTGGACGTGTCGTAGACTGATAATAGGGCAGGTTTGGCAATTCCAGATTCAATACTTATATTGCTCACATAAACCGCACCTTTATAAATAGTGGAAACCCCGTACAATTTATCCTGGCCATAGGGAACACCCTCAAATAGAAAACTGCTGTTGGAATTAGTAAAAGTGTGTTGAGTTTGCGGTTCTGAATCTAATGTGTTTATGTGTAGCGCTACAGAAACCATTTCACCTACCCCCACCTCTTGAGTAGAGTTAACTATCTCGCCTCTTATATCTATCGTGGTTTGCTCGGCNTATAAAAAATCGACTTGAATTGACCAAAAACAAATAAAACCGAATAGCATAAACCCTACTACTCTCAACTCAGCTCTTCCTCTTCATAACCGCTGCCTGAGGGGATTCGTTTAATTAGAAACCCTTTCTCTTTGTCAGATATTTCCAAAGTTTTCAAAACTAGAGCGGCTTCAGCCATATGCACCTGCTTCAGCCANAGGTAATCCGATTCACTTACATTGCCCACAGACATCTCGAGTTCAGCATGCCTGAGCCCTTCCAGTGCAGACTCCCATCTCCTCTCCAAATCTGCTCTAATAGAAGATTCATCTTCAGGAAATGGTGATTTGGAGGCGATTTTTCTTATTATTGGATATGCAACCAAAACGGCGAGGGTAAGGCTGATGGCTATCNCAGATATAACCAGCATCTATTCTGATATCCCCAAAGGATTTTGATCTACACTCACATTTGGTAACCGTAATCTCTTCCTCTGAGTTCTGTTTTTTGGAGACAGTGAAATCAAAGTTCCCAAAATCAACACNGGGCCTGCCGCCCACATCCANGACACTAATGGATTAATTAGTACTCTAAAAACTGCCTGACCATCTTCTTTAAATTCTGAAGGAACAAGATAAAAATCCTCTAGAATAGTACTATGTATCGCACCCCTAGTAGCAGCGATCTGAAATTCGGGGTAAAAAGCACGATACGGGTGCATATACCCGATATTTTTATCCCCCATCCATACCTCAAATTTAGCAGTTTCTTCCACNCTATCTGGGTATGNTTTTTCCGATACTTCAAGGTATTTGAAAGTGTACTTCCCGAGTACCTCTGAATCTCCTGGCTTCATAACCACGTCTTTTTGAACATCATAAAAAGAGGACGCAGTAATACCTAAAGCAAGCATGATTATGCTTAGATGGACTACATATCCCCCATACCTTGGCCGATTGGCACCAATCAGGGAGAAAAAAGCAATCCCCCAGCTTTCTCCACGTGAATGCCTTGATCTACTTCCTCTAATTAACTCTTGAAACACGGTCGTGAGAGATACACTGCATATAGCAAAAGCTAGCAACACCCAATATTCCCTGATCCCACTTATTAAACTTAAAAGGAATACCAAAAGGAAGACTATCAGAGGCAATCGCAACATCCTATTAATTGACCCCCAACCGGCTTTCCTCCATGGTAGGACAGGCCCAATGCCCATCAAAAAGACTAATAAAAGCATTAATGGACCGTTCACTTTGTTAAAAAACGGTTGCCCAATAGTCATAGTTGTGTCATCAACTGCTTCAGAAAATATAGGAAATATAGTTCCCCACAGAGTTATGAATGCGATAAGTAGAAAAAGCACATTTTGGGCCAAAAAAGCTGATTCTCTTGAGATTATTGAATCCAATCCGGACCGGCTTTTTAAAGTGTCAAATCTAAAGATGAATATAACTAGAGAGATGAATAGAGTTATCGCCATCACGGCTAGAAAAATCCATCCCATGGTAGATTCAGCAAAAGAATGCACTGATGGCACCGGGCCACCCCGATTAATGAACATACCCATTTGAGCCATCGCAAAAGCCACTATAATCAATACCATATTCCACATACGAAACATTCCCCGGCGTTTNTGCACCATAATGGAATGCACAAAGGCNGTCATTGCCAACCATGGCATTAATGCAGAATTTTCCACAGGATCCCAGGCCCAGTAGCCACCCCAACCTAAAATGGTATAAGCCCACCACGCACCCAACAATAGTCCTGTCGTGAGAAGTAACCATGAAACCATCCCCCATAGTCTGCCTTGATCAACCCATTCATCTCGACCTCCTCTACCTGCCAATAAGGCTCCAATAGCAATAGAAAAAGGCAAGGCAACTGAAATAAGGCCAAGCATTTGAAATGGTGGGTGGATAAACATTCCAAAATGAATCAACAACGGATTCATTCCTTGACCATCTTCAAGAGCAATTTGATGCCTTTCTAATGGATTTGCTAAAAACAAAATGACTGCTAGAAAGAATAACAGCACCATGCTCATTACTCCCAAAGCATAGGGAGATGTNTACGGCAATTTACTATTAAGAATTCTTATTGTAATTCCAGCCATCAAAGAAAATGCGACTGCGATGTACAGAAGTGACCCTGCGTTTCCAGAATAAAAAGCTACCCAAGCATAGGCTTTTGGCATTGCAATATTGCTATTTTCAGCGACATATTTGACAGAAAAATCATTTGTGACAAATGCATAAATCAAGGATGCGGTAGCTAATATGAGAAGNGGGCATATCGAATAAAATCCCCACCTAGCACTAGCTGCAAGATCTCTACCGTTCAACATTCCCCCAGCAAACCCAACTACAGTGGAGTAAGTTGCCATCATAAATGAAAGTATGAGCGCTATTTGACCAAGTTCTACCATTTAAAAGCCACCATACTTNGAGAGTGTACGCCTCAGATCACTCATTGGAGATTCTATTAATCACAGCAAAATATTTTTCCTTTTCTTCATCGGAAATAATCTCACCCGCTACGTCATGACTCATATTTAAAGAGGTGTGTTTTTGCCTTNTTCGCATAACAGATACAGCNAGTGCAATGGCTATCATCGCGAAGCTGAGAGCGATTGGGGGCACAATCCAAACAAAAATACTTATTCCATCGGTAGATGGTTCCAAGAGAATAACGGGGCCATATCTACTAACAAAGTAGTCTTTTATTTCTTTCTCCGTTTTCCCCTGTCTTACTAAATCTGTCACAATTGATCTCATATTTGAAGCAATTTCGTTTTGTGATTGGTCTATAGATTCTCCGGGACAGACCGGGCACATAATGACACTATTCATCTGATTGATTCTATCTTCTTCTTGGGAAACAAAGTCAGAATTTGCTGCCATACACGAGGTATTAAAAAACAAACCAAGCATAAATAACGAATTTATCAGGCTAAGGCGAATATTTTGGTAGGATACGTTTTTCATTCCACTATTAAAAACCCATTATCCATTATCACCTAATATNCCAAATGGTAGTAGGGCAAAGGGGTGGGTATTGAGAAATAATCTCATATTACNAAGCCAAAGATTTAATTCGGTTTGTCNGCNAATACTAGCTCCACCTTCCTAAGNTCACCGTTTCTATAGAAACTCACCTCAACANTAGAACCGGGNGGATTATTGAGTAAAAATTTTGAAAGATCTCCTGAATTTTCAATGGCTGCTTTGTTCAACATGACGATTACATCCTCTGTTTGTAAACCTGATTCGCCAGCAGGAAACCCTTTCACAATTCCTGCAATAATTACGCCATCTGAAACAGGAAGATTTAGCTGTTCCCTGATGGAATCAGTTACATTAAAAGGGGTTATTCCCAGAAATCCTCGCATTACATAGCCAGAACGCAATATCTGGTCAACCACGACATGTGCATCATCAATATTTATTGCGAATCCGATTCCATTGCTATCGTCAATTATTGCAGTGTTGATGCCAATAACCTCTCCTCTACTGTTAGCCAAAGGGCCACCACTATTACCGGGGTTAATAGAGGCATCAGTTTGTATGAGATCAACCATCGCTTTTTGAGCATCAGTTTGTATTGTGCGATCAAGGGCGCTCACAACACCTTTACTTACAGTAGGCCCTCCTTTAAGACCTAGGGCATGTCCGACGGCTATAACATCTTCACCAACTTCTAAATTTGAAGAGATGCCAAACTTTGCTGGGGTTAACTTAGCCGCCGCTATTTTTATTACCGCCAGATCAGTAATGCTATCGCTTCCAACCAGATTCGCAGGATAAGACCGACCGTCACTCAGAGTGACGGTCACGTAGTCTGCACCCTCGACAACATGATTGTTGGTGAGTATATTCCCAGCTTTATCAAGAATGATGCCCGAACCAACTCCAGTTTGGGGGGCAATTTGATTATATAGGCTGATTGTTACTGTATCCGTAGATATCTGAACAACTGAAGGTTCCAACTCACGGACGGCCTCGACGGTAGTCATGGAATCATCATGAGAAGAGACTGATATGAAATCCACTGGTGTAGACGTTGAAATTACTAATGGCGGAATAGGAATTTGGGTAACTGACACTGGAGTTTCCGCATTAGCTGATGTTGAAGGCAGGCTCTGAGTTTCGGCTACCGACGTCACATAAATATCTGTCTTTGGTGTTAAGACATCCCCCACGGGGAGTTGATCTGTATTTTCAACACGGTTACAAGCAAAGTTAACCAACAATATTATTAATAAGATCCCAGCAACCTTGTTCATGTTTTTTACTATCTCTCCCTAGGATTGACTGACCTACTGGATGGTTTTCTCCACTGCAAGTGTTTTGTTCTCTCCATAAACTGCTGATGAACTATTGAAGAAGAAGCTATTAATCCATCCGAATAAAGTTGAGCTCTGTTGCCTTGTCTATCTGTTATTACCCCCCCTGCTTCTTCCATCAGTATTATTCCTGCCGCTTGGTCGTACGGTTGGAGACGATGGTGAACAAAAATATCCATTCTTCCGGCCGCCACATAAGATATCGACAGAGCTGAGGAGCCGATCATTCGGGCAGTTTTCAGGGAAGGCCAAATTTTTCTCAACATTTGAAGGGTGTCAGTAGTTCCTGCAACAGGACCATATGCGGGATCTGTCACCATAATCACATCTTCAAAATTTGAGATCTCACTTACTTGTATCTTTTTGTCGTTGAGGAAAGCTCCTTCCCCTCTAGCTGCATGGAACATCTCTCTATTAATTGGGTCAAAATTAACCCCTGCTACAACTTCCCCGTCCTTTGCAAGAGCGATAACAATGGAAAAACAAGGAATTCCCCAAGCGTAGTTTTGGGTACCGTCAATAGGGTCAATAATCCACGTCCATCCTGTTGTGGGATCATCACCCTTTTCTTCCTCCCCAAAAATTCCGTGTTCAGGAAAGTGACTTGCAAGAGTCGCTCTAATATGCGCTTCACATTCACGATCTACATTTGTGACTATGTCGTTTTGGCCCTTATCAGAAATTTCCTTCGACTTTGGCCACCAATCCAGCAGTATTTCGCCTGCAGACAAAGATATTTCCCTCGCTACCTCCCAGGCATCCTTCCCAGATACTGCTACTGGCAACTGAAATTTACGTTTTGCCAATTTGGTCCTCTCATTTTTTGGTTTTCACCATTACAGAATATCCTAATATTCTAAAAATATTCTAAGATTTTGAACCCACATCCGGCCTATAACGGATGTTGACAAGAAACGGAAATGATAATTAAAATATTTTAGTTAATGATACTTAGTCTCAATAAACATAAACTAATCGCCACTTCAGGTTCGGATAATATGAGTTCGTCGCAATATAAACACATGATTTCTAGGTTTGGCATAGCCCTCTTGGTATTGGGAATTTTTTCTGCAACCATCGGCTGCACCAACGGATCCGATACATTAACTGTGAGCGAAAAAACTTCCAATTCAGTCCCGGAGGGCGCGGACTCTGGAAATGTAACCAAAGATGGTTTGCTAAAAATACATACCACCACCAGCATTATTTCTAATTGGGTCAAGATCGTAGGAGGAGAAAGGGTGCTAGTTGAGAGTTTAACACCTGCCGGCAAAGACCCTCATACCTACCAGCCAACCCCTAAAAAAGTAGCCAAACTATCTAATTCGAAATTGGTGTTTGCGATAGGATTGTCATTGGAAGGCAGCAACATTACAGCGCTTCTTGAAAATTCACTGAATCCAGATGTCACATTTTTAGCTTTAGGAACCAAAGTCAATCCAATTGAAGCGACCCACCGTGACGAACACGACGAACACGACGAACACGACGAACACGACGAACACGACGAACACGACGAACACGATGAACACGATGAACACGATGAACACGATGAGCACGATGAGCATCTTCATGGACCCATTGATCCTCATTTCTGGTTAGATCCATCCCGTGTGTCCATAGCTATAGATGAAATCAAAGCCCAACTTTCCAACATGGATCCTGACTCATCTGACTACTACCAGAAAAATGCTTCAGCCTACAAAGGCCAACTTTCTGACCTTGATCAACATATGCGATCCGTGTTTGAAAAAATCCCCGAAAAAGACCGGAAATTAGTAACCTCCCATGAAGCTCTTGGCTACCTGGAGGATAAGTATGGTTTTGATGTCATAGGNGCTGTAATTCCTGCAGCNACTACAGANTCTGGACCAACCGCGGCCANTATAGCAAAGCTAATCGACGAAATTAAACTTACGAAAGTTAAGGNCATTTTTATGGAAAAAGGNGTTGAGGAAAAAATAACAAGNCAGATAGCGCAAGACNCGAATGTTCAGGTTATAACAGGANTGCAGGTTGAATACCTAAAAGANGGTGAATCATACGTTGAGATGATGATGACACTTTCAGANTTAATCCATAACGGATTGAAATAAATTCCATGNTTATTACATGNCTTNCCTTGGAGTNNGAAAAATAGAGGACANAANCATGGAATTCTCTTNTTTTTCAANGTTTTAGAATAAATATGTAAGGTTTTANCGTAAATATCGNCATTAACGCATGAATTGTGTTTCATGAACGATAATTTNGTCCTTTAATGACTTGAAACAAATTGACNTCNAAATACCCCCTTGNCCCCCTTGCACAGTGTTAAATATGGGGTGTACAACATANATCTGAAAAGAAGTTCAATTTTAGTTGAATTTCAGGAGTNNTGGAGAGACTANAAAATATACAAAGTCATCTNAGNTGACCTCTCCANGAAATTTNCCGGGTTTATGTCTTATACANGCCTGTTCATATCAAGAGCAGCGTTNATGTAAGNAAGTGGGGATAGAAGNTGAGGAGTCGGGAAATCTCCGATNTTGCCTTTTGAAAAAAGGGGCTCAAATACCGAAGGTANTTTTGTGTAAAATTTATGGACCGAGAAACGATTCAAAAGGCTNANAAAATCTGGAATTCTGTTCTGGGTAAAGTNGANCTGAGNATTCCAAAGCCNAGCTATGANACTTGGCTTCGAAACACAGTTGGNGTTTCGTTTANNTCCGATGAATTCAATGTNGAAACNCCNAACGCTTTCACAGCTCAATATTTAGAAGANCGNATGCTAGATATGCTTGAACAAGAATTAAGAACAGCAATCGGGTTTAACGTTAAACTCAAATTCGTTGTAATCAATGAAATAATCACTTCCAGGGAAAATGAGCAATCTGTAACCCCATCTAGCTCATACAGCAGGTCAGATCATACTGCGAAATACTCAAGTTCTAACCAAGGTATGTTCCAAGACCCGAATTCCGATAATGTAGTTGAACCACGTATTGGATCCTATGACTTTAATACAAGGTACACATTCGAAAATTTTATTGTCGGAAATTCCAATCAACTGGCCTTTGCCGGAGCAAAGGCCGTTTCGGAAAACCCTGGAACCATTTTTAACCCCTTAGTAATTCATTCACCCGTAGGTTTAGGAAAAACACACTTATTACAAGCAATTGGGCACGATACCAAAAAACTTGGCCTGACTGTGATCTATGTGACCTCTGAAGAATTTACGAACCAGTATGTAAGAGCAATTCAGAATGGACAAACTGAGGAATTTCGAAATAAATACAGAACTGTCGATGTGCTTCTAATTGATGACATTCAATTTCTAATAGGAAAAGAACAAACACAGGAAGGATTTTTTCATACTTTCAACTCTCTGCACGTTGAAAACAAACAAATAGTGGTTGCAAGTGATCGGAATATTAACGAACTAAGAACCCTGGAATCACGTATCACCTCAAGACTAACCGGCGGATTGGTAACTGATATTCAGGCACCTCAGCTAGAAACCAGAATAGCTATACTGAGGGGTAAGGCAACCCAGCAAGGGTATGATATACCTCCAAATGTAATCGAATTTTTAGGAAATAAAATTCGTTCAAACATTAGAGAGTTAGAAGGCCTTCTAAATCGAGTCGTTGCCTTGGCTCAGTTTCGAGATGAACCCATTACAATTGAATCTGTTAGGCGAATTGTGGGGGATTCAGAAAGACTCAACAAAGAACCTATATCGGATTCTAAAATTATTTCGGAGGTGTCAAACTACTTTGGCGTTACCTCTGATCAAATCATGGGACCGCTCAGGACAAAAACATATTTGGTTCCTAGGCAAGTCGCGATGTTTCTTCTTAGAGAAGAAACATCCTTGAGTCTTTCTGCAATAGGCAAAATACTTGGTGGAAGAGACCATTCAACCGTAATACATGGCCATGAAAAAGTCGCCTCCTTAATTAATGTAGACGACAAGCTCAGAAGCGATATCTTAGCTATTAGAAACAATTTGACAGGTACCGCCGGATGATCCAACTGGCCCTCCGTTAGAACGGCTAAAGGGTTTTATTCATGAGACTCATTTTAATTAGACATGGTGAAACCGACGCAAACTTATTGATGCGGTGGTCTGGCTCAAAGGACCTTGAAATCACCAATCTTACAACCGCTGGCAAAAGTCAGGCACAGGAACTGGGGAGTTGGTTTAAAAAAGAGAGTTTTATTCCTACACATGTGTACGTGAGTCCACAAAAAAGGGCCCAAGACACTGCCCGTTTAGCAGGTGGGCATTGGAACATTCCTTTTGTCACTATAGACGACTTAAAAGAGACCGGTGCAGGAATTTTTGAGGGCCTCACCTGGAGTGAAATTGAGGCAAGGTACCCGAAACAAGCAGCGAATTTTAAAGATAGTAGGGACTGGTCTTATATCGAAGATTCAGAACAGGAAAACGACCGAAGGAACAGAGCCAATAGAATCTTGGATCTAGCTTTATCCCACCACTCTGACGGCGATATTGTAGTCATGTTCTGCCATGCGGGGATAATTCAACACACAGTGAGCTGCATATTCGAGTCACCAAAGCTCTGGGCCATAACCACAAAAAACACGGCTATTTTTGAATTCCAACTGGATGCAAGTAAATGGTCGGATTTATCAAGGCACCGTTTCAATCCAACCTCATGGCGAATTCTTAGATTTAACGAACAACCTCATCTATCTCAACCTCAGCTAAATAAATGACCGGAATCTGCAAATCTGTTTATTTGAAACCGCCTGCGGTCGCCGCTGACAGAACTGCTTACGTCCCAGCCATCAGGGTCAATGTCAAAATCAAATATTGCCGTATTAGGTATTCTTAGATTCCATACCCGGTTAGTTCCAAGAATTACCGCTATCAAATGAACTAAGAATCCACTATGTGAGTAGGCAATTACAAAATCTTTTGAGTTATGGCCTTTAACAAGGAACCCTATAACTGTCTCCGCTCTTTGCCTAATCTGATAACGCGTTTCGGCTTTTGGTACTAAATCGAAATTTCTCGATCTGCGAAATTCTTCGAATATAGCAGAATATTCCGTCGATAACTCATCAGATGTTTTCCCTGAAAATACTCCAGCGTCGTTTTCTCTCAGATCTTGAATTTTATGAACCTGAGCGGCAGGTAAGGATATTTCGGCTGTTTTATGAGCCCTTGTTAATGGACTAGAGTAAACATGAGAAGGTTCCAGTTCCTCCTTAAGGAATCTTTCACGAAGCTTTTCACATTGGTTTTGACCTTCTTTCGAAAGATCAAAATCCATAGTCCCCTGCCAGCGACCCTCAGCATTAGCCTTGGATTGTGCATGCCTGACTAAAATTAATCTCATTTTTTTATTCCTAATGGCGGGAGAGTGTCCGATTTAAATTGGTTAGCCTGTTTTTTAAGTCTATCGAAAATCCCGTCAACAACAACCAAAAGTCCCGCAAATATCATCAAAATAGTAGACAATTGAAATGCCCTCGCCATTGCTGACGCATATGCGGTTCGCAAACCGATATCTTTAAGTTTCTCGGGGTCCGATAAATCTGCTTCATACCCCAACCCGGCCATTACAGAAACTACGATGGCGGTTGGTATTGCAATTCCTACAATATGAGCCCCATTCCTAGTTAAATTTAAAAATGCAGACACAATACCATAGTGTTTCCTACCAGCACTTCCCATAATCGCACTGGTGTTAGGAGCCATAAAAATACTCATTCCCATGCCAGACAACCCTGACGCTATCCCCACCAAAGCAAGGGTGGAAGTCAGGCTAACTTCAGAGAACAAATACATTGACACAGCACAAATAGCCATTCCGATAACTGATGGACCAGTGGTACCAATCCTGTCAGCCAATCGCCCACTAATCGGACCAAAAATAGCCAATGAAATGGACCCAGGTAGTAAATACAGTGCTGCAGTGGCAGTTGTTAATCCTAGACCTGAGACCAGAAAAAATGGCATTAAGAAAAACGTGCTTGAACTTGCAGTAAAAGATATAAATCTTGACGAGGAGCCCAAGGAAAAGGAAAAGGATTTAAATAGACTAAGAGGCAATATTGGGTTTTTGGCTGTTTTTTCCCTAAAAAGGAACGCTGCGAACAACAATATAGAACACAGAGTTCCCAAAATAATATAGGGGGAGGATAATGATAATTTATTGGTAAAAGTTATGACCAACATTAGTGAGAGCAGGAACAGCGCAGAAATGAAAGTTCCACTCCAATCAAAATTCTTGATGGAATCTTCTTTTCCAGGGCTTTTCTTAGGGTCCGGCGTCAAAATTAACATAGCAATGCACATTGCAAAAATGCTAAACATTGCTATAAAAATGAAAATGGCCCTCCACCCAAAATAACTATCAATACTGCCACCTAATACAGGGCCCCCAATAGCTCCTAGGCCAACGACGGTCATATGTAACCCGAGAGCTTTACCTCTCTCTTCGTCAGGAAAAGA
>PAON01000049.1:0-3759 GCA_002708495.1 Dehalococcoidia bacterium
GAGTATTTGAGTTTGATTCAGGGATTGTCTGAAAAAGCTCTAACTCGGGTAATTAATCAAATATTACTTATCGAGGAATAACTCCTTTCTTTTGAGATTCAGTAGATAATGGAACTGCCCGTAATCACCAATTTCTGAGATAGATGCGATAAAATCTCCAACATTGCCAAAGTAGCCTCGTAATTCCCTTAATTCCTTCCCTATAGGGCTAATTGAAGCAGGGCCCTCAGCATAGTTCCCACGAAAGGCAAAATATGCTTGGTTTAATTTTCTGATGTTGTAACCACCAAGCTTTAATTTCCATAACTGTTTGTCCATATATTGCTCTGCCTTTTCGATTTCTCCATTTTCGAGCATTTTTTCGACACCCGTTCTGGTTTCACGCAATATTCTGACCAGATGGGTGTTGCCCGAGTCCAAACTATCGTATCGGTAGGAGTTAACGGTAGTGTTACCAAGGACCTTGAAGGCTTCGTCCCCGAGTTCGTTACCTGCTAAATCCGCGGCAGTTTCATTCAAAATCTGCATGTTTTGAGAGGACCACATATTTCTGCCCAGCGGTTTCAATATCCAATAGTTGTGTAACCATTCGTGAGCTGCTGTACGCATTAATTGCCTGAGCTCATCTTTGTCAGACACGATAGCTGGATAGGTTCCTAGGCCAGCGAGATCGTCAACAAGTGCGGAAGTGTTTTCATATTGTTCCGCCCTTTCTTCGATTTTTGTCCGATCGGACCACTCTAAGTCAGACTTTATCAATTTACTGCCTGTAAGTTCTATCTTGTCTCTTCTGGAGGTAATAAGAATATGCGGAGGGTCTCCGAGCCTGAAATCTGTGGGCGGAATAAGTAACCCAAATGGTAGACCCAAGTTGTTATTCCGTGCAGCGCTGCTCACAGAAGATTCAATGGCTTCTTCTGCCCTACCTCTGAGCGCTTCTCTTTTCCTTCGTAAATATTCGATTTCCTTCTTTTTGAGTGTTGTCTGGGTCATCGATGTTGTATCTACCAAGCGGTTAAGGGTTGTTGAATTATCTAAGCTAACTAGTTCCTTTTGCAGTTTTAATGTCGTGGCTAAGTAATCCTTAATTAGAGTGTTTCGTTCGGCGTCATTAGGTTTGTGCCCAGGGTATTTTTCCCACAACAGGTGTAGCCATTTCAAAGGTAAATGTCTAAGCTCCCAACGAACCAACGAAAAAGCATGCGATCCAGCAGCATAATCGCTTTGAGTGAAATGATGAACATCCGATTTTCCAGATATGAGAATCAGTATTGCTATTATCGCTGCTAATAGCGTTCTCTTCCCATTGACTCTCATGGGTTTGTATTTCAATTTATGTGATTTTAAATCAATGCCCATGAAGGTATTGAACTATTGGCGTCCGACTTTAATTGTTTCTGTAATTTTTTGGCTCCAGGTAATGATTCATTTAGTAAAGACCAAAATTGTTTTGAGTGGTTCATTTCAAGGATATGACACAACTCATGAGTTACAACGTACTCAATGAGAATGGGTTCAAGGAAAACTAAATTTCTGTTGAGGTTTATATTTTTCTTGTAAGAACAGCTACCCCATATGCTTTTACGGCTACCTATTTTTATTTTGTTGTATGGAATGTTCAATTTTTTAGAATTGGTTTCTACAGCTTTTTCTAAAATTGAGACGGCTTTAATCTGCAACCATTGCTGTAGAAGTTTTGAGTTGGTGATCAGAGATACTCTTTCCTTTGGGTTGTTGAGTATTATGATTTCATTTGTCTCTTTGAGTGAAAAATCTTCTGTTCCAGATTCTAAATAAGTGATATCGAACACCTTGTTGGTGGCCGGAAGAAAAATGTTTGATGGTTTGATGTCAAAATTTCTATTTTTGATATCATCCAACTTCTGATTTATGTACGGATTATTCTGGTTAATGATTTTTGTTACGAATTTATGAGAGAGACCTTTGGGCACTACAATCTCTACTCCATAGGGAGGAAGGGATCGTATACTAATGGATCGTGCTTTTTTGCTCTCCCGACGCCAAAATTCTACTGTGAAATCTACTTCCTCAGTCGCATTCATATCGAACCTGAAATAATTGTTGGTTGAACTGGAGTGTTTTGAACAAGGTTGGAGCGGGAGACCGGATTCGAACCGGCGACCTTCTGCTTGGAAGGCAGATACTCTAGCCGCTGAGTTACTCCCGCTTGAATGAAGTTCAATTCTAATATTTTTACCTATGTCATGACAATAATCTGATAAACCAAAATAATCGTAAATATCTGTAATGATGGCTTTGGGATAGAATATACTCTTGTGACAACCCCCTTGGTTAAAATACAGTTCGAATGAATAGACCGCTAATACCTTTTCTGGCAATTTCTTTGGGTGTGTTTTGTATGGTGGTAGACCAGGGTGGAATTATGTTGGCTCTTCCTTCCATCTCACGTTTTTTTGATTCAGATCTTTCTACGACTCAATGGGTATTAATTGGCTATGTTTTGTCGATTAGCGCCTCACTCCTGCCAATGAGCAGGATTTCCGATTTGTTGGGACATAAGAAAATTTATGTTTGGGGATTGACTTTAGTGGCGGTGACTACCATTTTTGCTGGATTCAGTAATTCGATAGGGCTTCTGATAGTTCTTAGTTTGGTGAGAGGTGTAGGAAGCGGTATGACACAAGGCACCTCTATGGCCCTGGTTTTGTCTATTTTTGCTTCTTCACAAGGAGGAAAGGCATTAGGACTCTATATTTCTGTTGTGGGTATCGGTAGTGGAGTCGGACCTTTAGTAGCAGGATTCATTCTTAATAGCTACAGTTGGAGGTTTTTATATTTCTTCTTGGGGGGACTGGGTGTCATCTCGGCCGCGGCAGTATCTTTGTTAGTCAGATCAAATCATGTCTCATCGATCAAATTCAAGGAATTTAGATTTGATTGGATTGGCGCGGCACTTTTTACAATTGGAATAGCGAGCTTACTCCAAACAACTACTTGGGGTTCTAGGATTGGATTTTCAAACCCGATAACAATAGGTATTGCATGTTTATCNTTGGCTGGATTCGCCGGTTTCATTTACAAGGAAATGTTAGTCGAAGAACCAATGATTGATTTGAGGCTATTTCGGAACAAGCTATTTTCTTCCGGTGTATCGGCACATTTCCTTTTTTTTGTAGCGACTTCTTGTTCGTTTTTCTTTATGCCATTCTTTCTGGAAATCGTAGCTGGATATTCTCCTCAACAAATTGGGTTTATTATGGGTGCAGGGGCAATATCCATGTCGATTGCAGGTGCTTTTTGCGGGTATTTATCCGATAAATTTGGGCCTTTTCTTTTTTCAATAGGCGGTTTTGTTGTGGCGGCTCTCGGTCTTTTAGTTTTAACAAATTTGACAGTGGAGGCTACCTGGAAATTAGCGATTATAGGAATGTTGTCTACAAGTATGGCCAATGGAATATTTTTTGGGCCCAATAATAAACAGATCCTTGGATCAGTTTCCCGTAGTTTTCATGGGGTGATTTCCGGGTTTATGCATACAACCAGAAATAGTGGCAGCGCGATAGGTATCTCCATTGGCACGGCTATAGCCACATCAGTCATGGCGTATATGGGGTATGAGCCTACTCTGTCTGATTTGACTAGTGACACTGCGACATCTGTATTAGATTCATTTGTCAGAGGCATCAAGTTTGTCTTTTGGGGAGGTGTTGTGGTTTTGATACTTGNNATATTTGTATTANTNCTCNGNGGTAGGAGTAAAGTCAATAACTAGNNNCC
>PAON01000049.1:3764-15086 GCA_002708495.1 Dehalococcoidia bacterium
GGAGTNAANTATTTNNATATTNGNTTANNTNAAATTACCCCAATCGGNACCCGTTTTCATTTCGATTTCTAANGGCACGTCAAGAATNACTGCTGAAGGCATTAATTCTCCGACCAANGACTCCANTTGNTGTAATTCCTGNCGNGGTACTTCAAATATTANTTCATCATGAACTTGAAGTATCATTTTTGATTCCATNCCCAGCACCTTCAGCTGCTCATCNATGTTGATCATNGCTANTTTTATNATATCGGCGGCNGTNCCNTGTATTGGCATATTAATNGCAGCTCTTTCAGCNTGGCTTCTNAGNTGGAAATTTCTAGAATTTATTTCCGGTAAATATCTTCTTCTNCCGAGNANTGTTTCAATATAACCACTNGTNTGGCATTGTGACTTGATTNCCTCTANGTAGTTCAATATNCCAGGATATTTATTGAANTAGATATCTATAAACTCCTTTCCNTCTTTTTGGCTTAAATCNGTTTGCCTTGCTATNCCNTGTGGGCTTAANCCATATATAACTCCAAAGTTNANNACNTTGGCNACTCGTCTCATNTCAGGTGTGACTTCGTCAATCGGNATGTCATANACCNTTGAGCTAGTTGCACTATGTATATCTTCCCCACGNTGAAATGCATTTACNAATCCNGAATCTTTGGATANATGCGCTANCACCCTAAGTTCTATCTGNGAATAGTCGGCNGCCAGTAACACATNTTCANCTGGNTTTTCNGTNACAAAGGCTTCTCGAACTTTTCTGCCAAGTTCNGTTCNNACCGGAATATTTTGGACATTAGGATCGTTACTAGATATNCGCCCAGTGGNTGTACCNGTTTGTCTATAGGAAGTGTGAACACGACCNGTTGATTTGTTNACCATNCTAGGAAGNGCATCNATNTANGTTGACTTAATTTTGGCTAATTCACGATGTTCCANAATTCGGTTTANTACCTCATANGATCTTGGGTCAGCATTTTCAGANTNGCCTTTATCTAATATNNTTTTAAGATCTTCNANTGCTTGNGCNTCAGTTGAGTGTCCACTTTTTGTTTTTCTTGTTGGNGGCAGATTAAGCTCGGTAAAAAGNAATTCACTNAGTTGTTTTGGAGAGTTTAAATTAAATTCNTGACCAATTAATTCGAACATTTCAGANCTAATTTGGTCNAATTGTTNACCNATNGAGATTGACATACTTTCTAAAATATTTTCGTTTAACTTAACTCCATTNCTCTGCATGGTNACCAGAATAGGNATTAATGGAACTTCAACTTCATAAAATAGNTTAGAAATATTTTTTTGTTCCAATTCNGATTTCATTAAATCATGGAGACGCTCTGTAAAATCCGCGTCTGCAGTTGCGTATTCTGCNGCCTCCTCGACCGAGACTTCAGCCATTGTTATTTGGGATTTTCCAGTTCCTATCAGGTTTTTGATAGGGGTCATTTCTTCTCCAAAACATTCTAAGGCTAGTTCNTTTAATCCCCAGTTNCTTCTNCCGGATAAATGNGCNGCAACCATAGTGTCAAANGATAGACCTNCTACTCTAATGTCATCATTCATTAGGACCATGATGTCAAAATTGGCGTTGTGGGCCCGTTTAGGAACAGNTGGGTTTTCAAAAATAGGTTTCAAANTGGATAAAACATCACCTTTGGGTAACTGAGTCCCATTGTCATGCCCAATTGGAATATACCAGCCTTTGCTGGGCTCAATTGAGATTGATATGCCCACTAATTTGCAATTCATGGCGTCTGTGGAAGTAGTTTCTGTGTCAAATGAAAATCCTGAATCAGTATTTATTTTCGTAACCAATTCCTTTAAAGACTTTTCATTGTCAACCAGGATATATTCTGTTTCGGATTTTTCAGTTAGGAACGACAGTTGNGTTTCAGAATTATGGTCAAAATCGCTTTTATTACCTGGAATTTTGGGTATTATCGAGTGAAATTCTAGTTCTCTAAAAAGATCTACAACCTTATTTCTATCAAATGTTCCGAATTCAGCNGCTGATANGTCTAAGGTTATGGGCGCATCTCTAATAATTTTGGTTAAAATTTGGCTTTTATCAGCTATTGCTTTGTTTTCAGCTAAATTTTTCTTTGCTCTTGGAGGGCTCACTTCTTCTAAGTGGTCGTATATGCCTTGGATAGATCCAAAATCTGACAGCAGTTTTATAGCAGTCTTTATTCCGATTCCAGGTATTCCTGGGATATTGTCAGAAGAATCTCCCTGTAATGCTTTTATCTCAGACACAAATTCTGGTCCAAGTCCCCCATATCTTTCTTTAACGGCGTNTATGTCGTAGATAGATGATTTTTGGAAGCTCGAATTCATGAAAACTCTAGTCGTGTCAGATACTAATTGCAGGGTGTCAGAATCTCCCGTTAGAATAACTGTGCTGAGGTTTGTCTCCTCTGCCTGATGAGATAATGTTCCTAAAAGGTCATCGGCTTCGAACCCCTCCAACTCATAAATAGGCACTTCAAAGGTAGACATAACCTGCCTGACCCTGTCGAATTGGGTGCGGAGTTCCGGGGGTGTGGGAGGGCGATGGGCTTTATATTCGTCAAACATTTTATGTCTGAAGGTAGGGGCTGAGAGGTCAAAAGTTATAGCCACGTGGGTAGGCTTTAATTCTGATAAAGCCCTGATAAAAGCATTCGTGAATCCATATACACCTCTGACGTCCTCTCCACTGGTACTAATGGTCAAAGGCTGTTGTATTGCATGAAATGCCCGATGGATTAAGGCGTGCCCATCGATGAGTATCAGAAGNGATTTGTTGTCATAGGTATCCGTAGGATTTGGGTTCATGGTAGATGTACGGGTCCCTTTTAATTCAAATTTTGGTCACTTATATCACTTCCAATTCTTTCAATCCCAANCTTTGTGTGGTTTCGGAAAACCATCCAATAACTTCCTTGTGAAGGGGTATCCCACTCACTTTTCTTTTGGCCATCTCTTCGCTTTCAGACAGTCCAGGATATAAAACTCTGTCATGGCCTGGTGCAGGTGGTGTTGATTTAAGAGTTGCAAGCATGTCATCCATATTCTTTTTGTAATCATCAATATCGGTAAATGCGTCGACGTTATATGCTGCGAAATAGGTTCTTGAAGGTGTCCAAGAGGGTGTATCTCTCAACATACCAGGATCGTCCCCAGAAAGAAGTGACCCGAGTATTTCCACCATTAATCCGAATCCATACCCTTTATGCGAACCCTGTTCTCTTGATCCTCCCAGAGGGAGTTGATAATAATCGTTTCTATCAACTATTTTAGTTTCTTCCATTATTGGGGAACCATCGCTACTCGCAACCCAGCCTGGTAAAAGCGTGGCATCTACTCTTGCAGCCAGTCTTAATTTGTTCCCTGCAACCGCGGAAGTGGCTGCATCGAATAGTAGAGGCGCCTCTAGGTTAGCAGGAGATGCTATGGAAATTGGATTGGTTCCTAATCTTGGTTCTGCCCCGAATGTTGGGAGAATTCCTGTCCCGGCTGCCACTGAACACATGCCTACCATATCTTTCTGGGCAGCCATCATTGAAAAATGTCCGACCGCCCCCATGTGACCACTATTAAACATAGTAACCACTCCTACACCCACGTTTCGTGCTTTTGAAATGGCCATTTCCATGGCTTGGATGCCAGCCATGATTCCAAGTGCCCTATCAGCGTCTATTGTGGCGGTACCCGGACTTTCTTTGACTACCTTTATATTTGGGGTTTTATTGAGGTCTCCATCCTCAAAAAGTTGCACATAAACTCTTAGCATGTTTGAGACACCATGAGTTTCAACTCCTCTTAGGTCGGCAGTGACCAGCACGTCAGTCCCATTTTTGGCATCTTCCTTGCTTAGTCCTGTTTTTTCAAATATATCTTCAACAGTCTTTCTCAAAGCAGACTCGGATACTTTTACTTGGTCTTCCTTGGGTACTTTAAATCTATCTAACACTACAACCTCCAAAGTCTCTTCAGAATTGCGGACATAAGGCGCAAATTAAATACCTTTATCTTGGGTAGCCTTCACCCGTCAACTATCATACGGCAATTTTCAATGATTTTTTTTACCTGGTCAGGGCTACTCCCCTCAGCATATAGCCTGATCAACGGCTCTGTTCCTGAGAACCTAATAAGGGCCCATGCATTTTCTTCAAGGTGTAGTTTCAGTCCATCTCTGCTGTCGGTGTTTAAAACTTTCAATTCCCCTAAATGTTCAAATGTGGGCTTAGTTATTCTAAGTAATTTCTCTTCACGATCTTGCTCATTAAGTGCTATATCCTTCCTGTCAAAATAATACGGGCCTGTTATTTCTGCCAGTTTCTCCAGTAAATCCGAAGGATTCAAACTTGTAACAGACATCATGTCTAGTATCAGTAGTCCAGAAAGTAAACCATCTCTTTCTGGAATGTGGCCTGTAAATCCATATCCTCCGCTTTCCTCACCCGCTGCTATTGCATTTTCTTCCATCATCACTGGGCCCAAATATTTAAATCCCACAGGAGTGTCTATCACATCTATATCATGTATTTCGCCTAACTTATTTATCATGTTAGTCATGGTTACAGATTTTATTATTGGGCCCTTCAATTCCAGATTTTCGAGGAGATGTTGGCAAATTAGGGCAAAGGTGTGAAGTGTGGAAACGTAATTACCTTCTTCGTCTATAAGTCCCAAACGATCAGCATCCCCGTCAGTCGCTAAACCCACATCAAAATTGGAGTTAGAAAGGAGTTTTCTTAAGGGTTCGAGATTTTTCTCTATCGGTTCTGGTTGAATCATGCCGGGGAAACTAGGATCTGGATTTCCCCTAATTTCCTCTACCCGACTTGATCCACCCTCAATCAGTTTGGCAAAATACTTNGATCCTGCACCATGCATGGAATCTATTGCTATATTAAGACCAGCATTTCTAATCCTGTTTAGGTCAACTAGTTCCGCTATGTGGTTTAAATAGGTCGGTTCGGGATCCAATTTCTCTAACAACCCTATTTTCTCTGCAGTTTCGACAGGCATTGTTGAAATGTTTTGAGATTCTTCTACCTCTGATATGTATTTCTCAATTTCTGAAATTATTGCTTCAGAAGCACTCCCACCGTATGACGGTTTGAATTTGAAACCGTTCCACTCCGATGAGTTATGACTCGCTGTTATTACCACTCCAGCACCACATTCTCGTGACACCAGGTTATAACTTAATACAGGGGTTGGACAGGGCCGATCACATAGAATTACAGGGATCTGGTTACCTGTTGCAACTTCTGCCACGGATTCAGCGAAAATATTGGAATTCAGTCTTGTGTCATATCCAATGATTAGACCGGTTTCCGCTATTTCGCGGTCCTTCATGAAATTACAAACTGCTTGCGCGCATATCTTCACATTTTCTATAGTGAACTCTTCTNGCATCAGAGCCCGCCAGCCATCTGTGCCAAATTTTATAGTCAAGACACCCCCCTAAAGTTTATTAAAGGTTTATGGCTTTTTTAATATCTTCAACTTTATTGGTTCTCTCCCAGGGTAGATCAATGTCGGTTCTTCCGAAGTGTCCGTATGAGGCTGTCTGGGCATATATCGGCCGCCTGAGATCTAGATCCCTTATTATCGCCCCTGGCCTGAGATCAAAATGTGTTTCTACTATCTGATCGATTTCGTGGTTTGAAATTTTATTTGTACCAAAGGTTTCTACTGAGACCGATATAGGAGCTGAGATCCCGATTGCATAGGATACCTGGACTTCAGCTCTACTTGCGACACCTGAGGCTACCAAATTTTTTGCCACCCATCTGGCTGCGTAGGCAGCCGACCTATCCACCTTTGTTGGGTCCTTTCCTGAAAATGCACCACCACCATGTCTTGCCATTCCACCGTAAGTGTCAACCAATATTTTTCTACCGGTCAAGCCAGTATCNCCGACAGGTCCACCTATAACAAACCTCCCAGACGGATTCACAATGAATCGGGTGTCAATAAGTAAATCTTTAGGGATTATATCCTTGGCCACCTTTTCAATGAGGTCTTTTTCAATGATTTTGTTCTCTACATCAGGATCATGCTGATTGCTAAGTAGAACGGTGTGCACACGTTTGGGCTTGCCCTTGGAATATTCCACTGTGACTTGGGATTTGCCATCTGGTCGAAGGTATTTTAATTCCCCACTTTTCCTTACTTCGGACAGTTTTTTNGTTAATTGGTGAGAGAGCGACATTGGTAGTGGCATCAATTCTGGAGTCTCGTCACATGCAAACCCCACCATCATTCCCTGGTCTCCGGCTCCCAATGATTCAACTTCATCATCTGACATGTCTTTTGACCTGGTTTCCAAAGCATTGCTAACGCCTTCAGATATATCAGATGATTGCTCATCGATGGCAACCATCACCCCGCAGGTTTGATAGTCGAAACCGTAGGCGGGATCGGTATATCCAATGTTTTTAATTGTGTTTCTGACCAATCCAGGAATATCAACATACCCTTCAGATATACTTATTTCCCCCATCACTACCACTAGCCCCGTGGTACAAGCGACTTCACATGCCACTCTGGCCCTAGGNTCTAATTTAAGCATAGCGTCTAGAACACCGTCGGAAATCTGGTCACATATCTTGTCAGGATGTCCTTCAGTTACTGATTCTGAAGTGAATAAGTATGATTCAGATTCCATAAAATTTAAACTCATAATTCNATCTCCAAGTGATAAACCAACAATTTGATTTTGATTAGGTACCAACGTTCCAGCTGTTTAGGTATTTNTCTTGCTCCGCTGTGAGCTCATCAATCGCTATACCCATTGACAGCAATTTTAGTCTCCCTACTTCATCGTCAATTTCTCTCGGTACCACATAAACTTGATTTTCCAGATTTTTATACTCTTTGGCTACGAACTCTGCGGATAGCGACTGATCTGCGAAACTCATATCCATAACGGCGGAGGGGTGACCTTCTGCTGCAGCNAAGTTGATAAGACGACCTTCAGCTAGTAAATTTATTCGGTTGCCATTGGTTAGGATGTATTGTTCTACAAACGGTTTGACTTCACTTTTACTATCTGAAATCTCATCCATTCCTTCAATATCTATTTCGACATTGAAGTGCCCACTATTGGCCAGCAATACCCCATCTTTCATGCTCGCAACATGTTTTCTATCAATGGCCTTCATACCACCAGTTACTGTAATGAAAATGTCACCTATTTTAGCCGCCTCTTCCATTTTCATGACCTGATGACCGTCCATTGCTGCCTCAAGGGCTCTTATGGGATTAACTTCACATACGACGGTATTACCACCCATTCCCCTAGCCCTCATAGCCACTCCCCGGCCACACCAGCCATAGCCTATAACTACAACGGTTTTACCTGCCCAAAGGACGTTTGTTGCCCTTGTTATGCCATCTAAAGTACTTTGGCCGGTACCATAACGATTGTCAAAAAAATGCTTGGTATCAGCATCGTTGACAGCAATCACCGGGTATTTGAGGTTACCTTCGTCGGCTAGACTTTTTAACCTAATTACCCCTGTTGTAGTTTCCTCCATGCCACCTATAATGTTTTCCATTAGGTCAGTACGATCACTGTGCAAAGTGGCTACCAAATCGGCTCCGTCATCCATTGTCATATGTGGTTTGGTATTTAGGACCGAGATAATATGCTGATAATAAGTGTCAGTGTTCTCCCCTTTTATGGCATAGGTAGGAATTCCATACTCTGACACTAAAGCTGCCGCCACGTCATCCTGAGTACTTAAAGGGTTACTTGCGCANAAAAATACGTCAGCACCACCATCTCGCAAGGTTATTGCCAAATTTGCGGTCTCGGAAGTTACGTGCAAGCATCCTGCGATTCTAAGCCCTTTAAGGGGCTTTTCTTTAATGAATCGTTCTTTAATTTGTCGTAACACGGGCATTTCGCGTTCAGCCCAGTTGATCCGTCGGACCCCTTCAGATGCCAAAGTAATATCTTTGACGTCTCCTGGTGAGTTTGTCGTTCCCAATCTATATCTCCTGTTTTCGCTCTTAATTTGTTTTACTAAATAGCTGTTCTTGGTTTTCCAGGGGCTTAAAATAGGTCATACCTGCAATACCACGGAATCTCTCTTCAATTTCCAAATGGGTGAGGTTGCCGACTCGATCTGTGCTAAACCCTTCAACTGTGAATGATCCCATTACAGACGCGATCACAGCAGCTCTTCTGAGAGTCTCCGGTGAAAAATCGTTCATATTGGACAAATATCCCATGAACCCACCAGCAAAGGAGTCGCCTGCCCCTGTGGGGTCTATCACGTTTTCTACAGGAAAAGCAGGTACTGAGAATATATCTCCCTCATTAAACATTACGACCCCGTATTCACCTCTTTTCACAAGAACTAAACGGGGCCCCATATCCCGGACAGCTTGGGCTGCAGAAAATATATTAGGTTTTGAAGTGAATGATTTGATCTCTGTTTCATCCATAAAGAGGACATCGACGCTTTCAATTGTCTTGCTCAAATTATCTTTATGGTCATTAATCCAATAATCCATAGTGTCGAGTGCCACAATCCTCGGTTTAGGATTCATTTGTGTTAGCACNTCCCGTTGTAATAAAGGATCGATATTTGCTAGGAACAAGCAGGGGTGCGAGATGTTATTTTTCGCCAGTGAGGGAGAAAAATCGGCAAAAACATTCAATTGAGTATCTATTGTCTCACGGGAATTTAGGTTTTTTGGGTCATAAATTCCTTCCCATCGGAAAGTTTTGCCTTTTGCTGTTTCAAGACCTGTTATATCTACTTTTCTGCCGCTCATTTTGTTTCTATCTGCTTCTGAAAAATCTTCTCCTACAACAGCCACCAAACTGACATCCGTGAAATAGCTTGCTGAAGCACTGAAATACAACGCAGAACCACCCAGGGAGTCTGTTCGCGATCCTGCCGCCGTTGTTACTGAATCATATGCTACGGACCCGACAACTAATAAAGACATGAACTATAAATCAGTACCTTGACTAGTCGGGTAACCACGTTCGATCCACGTTGGCGTACCTTCTTCAATGTTGTATAGCTTCGATGAGTCATATCCCATTGCAGCAGCCATTTCACAAGCAAGGCCGCTCCTGACACCAGCTGCGCATATGAACAAGAGATCTTTGTCTCTAGGAAGCTCATCTATGCGTCCGAGAACATCATCTACCGTTATGAACAAGGCTCCCTCTACATGACCTTCAATGTATTCATCGGTTCTTCGTACGTCCACAAAAACCACATCTTCATTGCCGTGTAGATCGGCGGCTTCATCCACCGAGATTCTAACGTAAGGTTCCCCTTCGATTTGTTTAGGCATTACACNCTCCTCTAATTTCAGACTGGTAAATATTTTTGCAACAACACACCTAGTTTCTTTGCTATTTTTTTGTTGTCTAGAATTCTTTGCGTTACTAGTGCGTCTTGCAAAGATGCATTGCATACGCACTCGTCTCCCAATATATTAATGTTTCTTGCTATTTTACTAATTAGTTTTTTTGAAGTCTCCACATTTTGTTTGAGATTATTAATTACCATGCTAGCGGTTACTTCTTCTTGANCTTCCTTCCAACAGTCATAATCTGTGACAACAGCTATCGTTGCGTAACACATCTCCGCCTCCCGAGCTAATTTAGCCTCTGGGATAGCAGTCATCCCTATGATGTCGCAGCCCCANTTTCTATATAAATTGGACTCAGCTTTGGTGGAAAACTGAGGNCCTTCTATAGCCAGGTATGTCCCAGATAAATGTCGATCTATTGCNAGGCTTTCACAAAAAGAATCAATCATTGCNGAAAGGGTTTTGCAAAAAGGATTCGCAAAACTTATGTGGGCTACAAGACCATCTCCAAAGAAAGTGTCTTCTCTGGATTTGGTTCGGTCTATTAGCTGGTCCGGAATTACTATATCTAACGGTTTGATTGCTTCATTTAAGCTTCCTACTGCGGATACTGATATAACTTTTCTGACCCCCAAAGCCTTTAAAGCATAAATGTTAGCTTTGTAGGGGACTTCCGAAGGGGATAAAGAATGATCAGTTCCATGCCTTGGTATGAACGCTATTCTTTTGTCTCCAATTGACCCTAATGTGACTGAGGCACTTGTATTACCAAAAGGGGTGATGATTTCANTNGTTTCGATGTCTTTGAGGTCTTCCAATTCATAGACTCCGGATCCACCGATGAAAGCAGTTTCNATCATATTGTTAATTTGAGTTCCGATAATTTTCCACCAAAAAAAAACTTCCCAAAGAGAGAAGTTACTGAAAATAATTATTGTATGTTCTCTCATCTTCCGGGCATTATATTATCCCGCTGGAATTGGCACCGTATTTCAAATAAGANTGTCTATTGATCTCTATCAAAGTCGGTTGCCGGGCGTCTAAGGGCCAGTCCCTCAGCCACTCTAGATAAGTTCGCTATATTTATGTTGTGGAAAAATCGTACCTTAGTGCAATAGTTNAGTCAATTTCAAAGTANGTNAAAGATGGNTTCAGTATCGTGTATTGGNTTTCCTAATAAAGGCCTNAGGTANGACTTAAATNAATCGCTTGTATANCCTTGNTCATNGGGTCNGTATTTTTCAGGNANATATNTTATTTNNCCNGCTACATCTTTTANGNTANCNGAGCCTATAGAGTANTCGTATTNNNGATTATTNGAACGGATTANNGTAGGGATCACCTCATTCATTTCAGATCGNGCCATTTCAANTGCCTTTTGGCCTATTTNATANGCCTCTTCNCGNTCAGTTGTAGACACTGCGTCNATTAANGANCTCTGGATAGTTCCNGGTTTTTCCCANCTACATCTAACTCCTAATCTTTTTTCAACAAGATCTGACAAATATTTGCCAGGGCTCTCAAAATAATTATGTCCGAAATTATCAGTGAAGGTTGGAGGATTTTCCCGACCTAAATCACCTTCCATGGACCTTATTTTCTCTGAAACAACTGCTACCGCATATCCGTAATTCCTATATGCGTTTTCAATGGAAATCATGAAGTTTTCCTCTGAAAATATAACTTCCGGTATTCCTATGAAATGTGGGGCATCACGATCGGTTTTTTTATAGAAGGAACTAGCAGCTGCCAACCACCCAGAATCCCTACCCATAACTTCAATAATACAGATCGGTGAGTTTATTCCCATAGCTTCTGCGTCTCTACCAACACCGAAAGTGGCTTGACTTATGAATCGTGCGGCGCTTCCATAGCCGGGAGAATGATCTGTAAGAACTATGTCGTTGTCTATCGTCTTTGGAAGGTTTATGACTTGCAATTCATATTTATCCTCCACGGCTGCCTCTGAAACACTTAATCCTGTTG
>PAON01000050.1:0-17666 GCA_002708495.1 Dehalococcoidia bacterium
CAAAATCCAGCTTCATTAGCTGGAGCGGCAGGAGTATCACTCACTGACTTCTTACCGGCACCACCGTCTAGAGAATAAATATAGAAAGACTAATCAGTCTCGCTAAATGCAAGTTCAAGGTGAATTTGTAAAAAAGGGTCGCCGGGTTATCCAGCCTGGCGGCCCTTTCTTTGTCTGAACATATTTCAGGAATTGTTGATTACTGTGGTTAATCGTTAGTTAATTCGAAACGAAGACAATCGTTTAAATTCCCCCTTTAAAATACCCTGTAATTAGAAGTAGCAGGGCTTTCTCATGGAGACCAATATATCCAACCATAGTGCAGATTGGTGATATAGGTTTAAATCTATGCCAAGTGTCCTTTAAGCTCTTTGACATCTTAAAGACTTACCAATTCTCCATAGTTTTACAGGCGATTTATGGTGTTACGTATTTCTGCTGAATAAAATGCCAGAGGCATTATTTATGTCCACAAGTAAATAAATGTCTCCTGACCCTGATGAAATCGTTCTCTGATACTTCCACGATGTCATCATTAACCGGCTGCATTTTAAAATCGGTACTTATGAGTGGGTCACTCGACCTGAGTAATTTTTTTAATCATTCGATCTACAAGGACAACCCCTCACAGCTCTCTACTAGAACCTTAATGCGGGCTTCATATTTGCTCTCTTTATAATCATGGCAATCCAACAGGTAAAATGCATCTTTCATCAATTTAGCCTTTTGGACTGCAAATTAAGCATTTATCACAATGAACTCTTTAAGCATCTTGCTTTCCTAAGGTGTATTTAGTCGGATCAGGTTGTATTAACTGAAGTCTGTGCCAACCTTTTTTCTAATAATGACTAACAGTTCTTTCCATCTATCCAATGCTGAACTAAAGACACCTTAATTTTCGGACCCTAAGATCACGGTTCTACAAGGTTTTAAAGACTTGGTTCGCTAGAGCTAATTTACATTCCCAAATTAATCACATAATTAAGACAAGGTCTAATAAATCTTTGAAATGAGTTGCTAAAAACCTTGATAAATACAGAAATCTAACCTTATGCTATAGGCTGCATAAATACTAAAATAATGAATAATATATAAAAATCAGCTACATATATTCATAATATGGCAACTCACAACCGTAAAAACGCAAACAATTGGGAATCAGGTAAAAGAGGATTTCGATCTGGTTTAAACGATTGTCAGCAAATTGGGCTTTTACTCATTTGGTCGCAGAATCAGTGGAAGAATGCTGTTGGCCGACAGTTCCTTGAAAGTCGTTATCGAATAGCCTTACCAACAAGGACATTAACGGCATATAAGACACGCCTTAAAACCTTTTGGGACAGGAAATTGGGAACTCTCGATGAACCTGCGGATTGGGCTGATTTCAAGGCTCTTCTTAACAACGGTGTACCTGAGCGGCATTTAAATAAATTGCATGGTAGGTGGGGAGATATTCAGAAAATTTGTTTAGATGTGGGCGTTACTCCAATTAGGCCCACATATAGGGCTTTGAAGTGGTGGGCCTATGTGTCCGAATACTATGAAACCAGTGTGTTGGCTCCATCGGATAGACAGATCATTGGAGATCAATTTTTGGTTAGGGAATTGATCTCGGAAAGGACACAGACGGCTTTTATCAATGAGGATATTGAGATGTGGCTGATACATCAACCCTGGCGAGGACAGACAGAGATGAGGAAATATTTAAATTTGGTGGCTGAAAAAAAGATAAGACCTATCAATTGGAGTAGAGATGGATGGGGATTAGAAATAGCAGACTCTCTTGAAAGAACAGATCAATATCCCAAAGATTATGGTTTATCCATGTTAAATTGGCTTTTAGCTACCTCACCTGAACCTTATCTTTTGCCCTCGCAGATAATCGAAAGATATTCAATATTTGCCAGGCCTTGAATTTCGGTTTTTGGTATATATGAGGTGGAAATATTTAAATAAGGGAGTGCATATGAAAGGTACCTGTTTTCTGGAGACTTCGAATGCAGTAAATTGCAAGTGGGTATCAATATTTTTTCCTGATAATAGAAAGATCGCCATGGGGTACATTTGTTTGGGAGACTTTTTTGACGACACAATACATATATGTGGATAAAAGGCGAGGGACTGGGCACCACTGTAGGAGGAAAAGAGATATTACTACTGATGTGTGGTCAATGCGCTAGCCAAAGGGAGTTTGCTGCCAATTAGGTTGGTGATACTGAACCTAAAGAAACAGTTGATGGGGTATCGGTTGGGTGTTTCTCTGATTTATATACAGCCTTAGCTCCTAGCCTGCCAGACTAGGTCTCTTTTAATTGAATTCAGCTTAGAGTTGTCTCAACCTTGGGTCTAACTTGTCACGAAGCCAGTCCCCCATGAAATTAAGAGAAAGAACTACCAAAAATATGGACATACCAGGAAATATTGCTGGCCACCAGGCTGTTTGTAGATAACCTCTTGCTTCGGCTACCATTATGCCCCATGCAGGAGTGGGTGCTGGAACTCCTGCTCCGAGGAAGCTCAAAGCGGCCTCGGCTAGAATAAGGGACCCGACGCTCAAGGTAGCGATGACTACTGCGGTGTTAATTACTCCTGGTAGTATATGGCGTATCAGAATTCTAGGGAGGGATGCTCCCGCCACTCTTGCCAAGTCCACGTAAGGTTGATTTTTAATTGTAAGGGTTTGGCTTCTTATAACCCTTACAAACGGATGCCAGGCTAATAGAACCATCAAAGAAAGCAATAGGGTAGTACTTTGGCCAAATATCATTACGCACACGAGTGCGACCATAAGGAAAGGTAGGGCCTGCCATATGTCTACTATCCGAGTGATAAGTTCATCTATCCAACCTCCAGCGTACCCGCTTAGGATCCCTAGAGTGGTTCCGATTATGAAGCCGCTCAGCAAGGCAGCAGCGGCGACAGCTAGTGAAATCCTGGCTCCGTAAAGGGTTCTTGTGAAGACATCTCGGCCAGCATGGTCTGTACCTAATATATGTTCTGTTGTCCCTTCTTCTGTCCATGCTGGAGGAATATGCCTGTCTCTTATTCCTCCTTGCCGAGGATCCTGAGTGGCCAGGACATCAGCCAATAATCCGGATAAAATTAATAGGCCAAGGATAACGATAGGAATAACAGGCCAAGACCTAATGAAAATCCATATGGATCTAAGCTCTCTGATGACGGGAGGTCTTTCATGGAGTCCAAGTTTTTTTAAATCTTCTTCGTGCAAAGCCATAAATATTAACCTAGCTGTACCTTATTCTTGGATCTATAATTGCATAAAGCAAGTCAGCTATAAATGCGAAGGATACATATATTCCAATAAACGAAAACACGGTTCCAACAAGCAAAGGCCAGTCATTGTCGTACACTGCCTGGTTGAGTGCTACCTGCCCTAAGCCAGGCCACGAAAACACTATTTCGACGACTAATGCACCGTTAAGATAATCAGCCAATAGTACAAGCATTGAAGTTAATGGCGGTATGATTGCGTTTTTCAGTCCATGTTTCCAGATTAACGGTACGTTGGCTACACCTTTCGCCCTAGCGAGTTTTATGTATTCTGAGTCTAGTATTTCCAGCATTGATGAGCGGGTTAGTCGCATTATGCCTGCAGCGGCGGGCCATCCTAATACTATCCAAGGAAGAATGTAATATTTGAGATTACCCCATGCAAGGAAAAATCCGTCATGATTACCTCTAGTCCCGGCCGGGAACCAGCCCATGTAGACAGAAAAAACCATAATGGCTAATACCCCGGTAAAAAATTGGGGTGTAGCCTGCCCAACCAGTGCAAACGCCCTTGCTAGGTAATCCCAAATGGTGGCTCGTTTTACGGACGCAAGTATTCCCATTGTGAGACCTACAACCGCAGCAAATATCCAGGCACCCAAGGCAAGCCATAAGGTGGCAGGAAGATGCTGCCAGATAATCGAGCTAACAGGGCGCAGAGTGCCTATGGATTCCCCCATGTCACCGTGAAGCATTCTCCATACCCATCTGCCGTACTGGACATGAATGGGGTCATTGATTCCTAATTGCTCACCCAACTCCTCCCATAAATCTGCTTGAATGCCTATTCCGCCTGTTGGAGGCATGTATAGATAGCGGGGATCTGGGCCAACCCTGGTTAGGCAAAAGATAAAAATGGTCGCACCTACGATTGAGATGAACATCGAAAATAGTCGACGGACCAGAAAGCGACCCATTAAATAAACTAAAACCCCTTACGGAAGGGTTTTGTCCTCCACGGTACAAGTGCACCGAACTTTGTGTATAAGAGGCAAACTAAGGAAAGGGGTTCACGGCTTGTAAGTTATACATCCGCGCAGGGTTTAAGCTGCGCGGATGTATGTGCGAATCTATTTGGCAGGCAGGATGTGTTGAGGTCTGCCCCAAGCACCACCAGCTGATGATCGCGATGACCATGAATCTATTGTGGCAGGATTGGCTGCAACACCTCGAGGAGGCTGCACCATTCCACCGTACAATTGCCAGTAGTAATAGTAATCAACCATGTCTAGGTGTAACGCCTCTCTTTTTGCCTTTTCGCGTTCACCATTTATGTTGACGTACATGTAGTCAAGGAACTTGCTCTCAAAAGAGCAACCCCAGCTAGGTCGGCTGAACGTACTGTCNGANGGTGGGGGCGGCCAGTCTAGCGGATAGTTGGCAGTCTCCACGCTACAGTTTTTAACCACTGGGTAAGCCTGAGTCCTATTAGCCATTCTTGGAACGACCACCGCTCCGTACTCTTCAGTTAGCAGAGTAGTTTTGACACCGAGTTCTTCCCATCCAGCAGCCACTGCGTCAGCCTGTTCAAGACAAACGTCNCCNGTTTCACANCGGTACTTATTCATNTTNATTTCAAANCGCACGCCGTCTGACCCTTTAGGNTATCCGGCTAGGTCGAGTAGGCGTCCTGCTTCCGTTAGATCTGTAGGTATNTCCCAAGGCCACTCGTAGTTTGGCTCCGCNGCAGGGACATCGTANTCTACCCAACCAGTTCCGCCGTACTTATCGTGGTATCCCTTGATGGCGGCNGCTGTGACTGTACGATCTGGATCCCAACCTGGGAATTTNGGTCCCATCAACTCTTGGTAGATTGGAGTTCCGAGNCCTCCTTGAAGGACNTCATTAATTCCNACCCTATCAATAGCCATTCCGAGGGCCCATCGCACAAGCCGAGCTTGTTCCATGTCGCTAATCCCGTCTGGGTTGTCAGTATCATCATATGGACACTTTTCTTCCCAAGGGCAACCAATCCATGGATGGTCAACAGCGTACACCTCAGATTCCCAAGGAGTCAGAGCTTCGCCAGTTTTTGCATTTACATCTGTCCACAAGTTACCTGGCCATATAACGCTCAAGGTCATGGTGTCCTTGTCAGACATGGTGGTAATGAACTTTAAACCCATTCCAGGTAGTTCAGGGAGTCGTGCAAAGTCTATTTCNCCGAGGTCTGCCTGACCAGTCTGCATCATAGCAAGCCTGCTGGTGATTTCTGGCACCTGGATAACGACAAATGTTCCAATATGGGACGTTTCTCTCCAGTGCTCAGGTATAGCGTGTACNGTTCCCCTGCTATTGGGTTCCCACTNACCAATCGTGAAAGGNCCAGTACCAACTGGAACTAGTTTTTTCGCTTCNGCTCCGACTGTGTCAAAGGCATTTTTACTGTCTATGATTACAGTGGTGTCGTTTATNTCGAATTCACTGATTGGTATTCCCCAGAAGATATCGGTAACCATGGGGACTTTGACAGTGTAATCGTCCGCCGCAACAGCTTCACCAAAAGTACCNCCAAGCTGTGCGCCAAGACCAGATCGTATGTCTGGGTTAACCATTGCATTCTGCCTGTTAAGGTTCCATGCAACGTCNTGTGCAGTTAATTCTCCGAAATCTCCAAAAGAAGANAATTCCGCAGGGGTATTAAATTTAATCCCTTCCCTTATCTTTAAGGTGAGTTCNTTNCCTGNNTCATTTATGCTCCATTCCGTAGCTAGGAACGGGGATAAAGGGTCAGTCCCGTCGTGGACTAGCAACTGATCGTAATAACCCATNTTCAGTTCACCCGGGCTAGCCCCNTAAGGCTGGACTGGATAGTNACCAAACTGTTCAGACACCTCTGCAATCGCAAAAGTGACAGTTACTTTTCCAGCTGNTGCTGGAGCTGCTGCTGGTGCANCTGCTGNTGCTGGNGCTGCTGCTGCTGCTGGNGCNGCTGCTGGTGCAGCTTCGTCATCTGAGCCACCGCAGGCCACAGAAACTAGAGACATAAGAGCAATCAGTGTGACAACTGAAATCCCCCATTTACTCAGAATCTTCATGAGATTTACCCCCTGATTCATTTTTCTTATACGCATTCAAGTGCTACCAACCACTCGTAAAGGGCATCAGTCTATATAACGCCCTAGTAGTGGAATCACGAGNCATGATAGATAAAGGAAACTAGTATTGCAATAGGAGTTATTCTCAACCAGAATAAATTACTGAAAGGTTGCTGCCCCAAAAAGACCCTTTTCTCCAATAAAATAGTGAGATGAACATGAAAATACCAATAATAGTTTCATCCTTCACAGCTAGATTTTTTCTTGGTCTGGTTTTTTCCTCGTTCGCCGGGTTTATATCCTGGGTATTTTTCTTTGACGGTAGTGGAGTCGATCAGAATGCCTATTACCTAAGACAGAGTCTAATTATTGGACTACCTGTGGGTATCACTGTGTCTTTAATGTGGTGGAATACAGAAAGCTCTGGAATCATAATGATTATTCAGGCAGGTCTTGTATGTTTATTTACAATTTGCGTAGCGTTTCTGATCGTAAACTTTTCAAATATCGATGTTGGAACCACCTTGGTTGGCCCATCACTTAGAGTGCCGGTGATATCTTTGGGAGACATTTTTAAAAAAATGTTAATGGGGGCAGTTCTAGGAGGAAATGTTGTGGCTTCGCTGTTTTTCCTATACAGGTCACTTTTTCATAAAGAGATATAGTGCGTGTCAAAAATTCTTTGCGTGGAGCTTAGGATAGCTGAGTTAACAGTCACCAAGGACAGTCACAATTTCGCCTGTATCCTCATAAAACCGCCACATAGCCCCGGATGACTGGTCATTTATGGTCCATTCATTCATTCCACGCACATGGTGATCATCAGTACGTGGCATTCTCATCCATGTAGCATCGAACCGATGTTTGTTTAATAAGTATCCAGGGCCATTTGCACATTCTTCAGATAAATAGGTTTTTACTCTAGAAAGGGCTTCAGACCTTGAAAGGCTAGGAGTATGTTCTTCAGCCGCCTTCAGCCTCGTTTCTTCAGATAAAGCAAGACTTATATTAGTGAAAGGAATTCTGCCGGCAGACCCAATCAGAATCACGGCTATGCCCACCACGAGAACTATGACCCACTTTAACAAATTCTTTTGTCTCCCTTATCAGTCAGTCATTACTATCAATCGCATGGCAAATTATAGAGCTAATCAACACCCTGGTAAATTTGGACACACAGATTTCTGGACGGGAAAATCGGGATTTTTCCTCGGGATACTTAAATAGACTAAATTTGCCGAAGTCTTGGATCCCACCTGTCACGTAGCCAATCGCCAACGAAGTTAAACGCCAGTACGGTGAGGAAAATAGCAATACCGGGGAAGAAAGCTACCCACCAAGCGGATCCGAGGTATTCCCTCCCGTTGGAAATGTCAGCACCCCAGGAAGGTGTCGGAGGTGGTACTCCTGCTCCCAAAAAGGACAAAATACTTTCGGAGAGGATGGTGTTTCCCACCTGTAATGTGGTGGCAACAACAACAGTATTACCCACTGCTGGAAGTAGGTGTTTTAACATTATTCTTGGTGTCGATGCTCCCGCCACTCGCGCTAAGGAGATATAGTCAAAATTTCTCACCTGTAAAGTTTGACCCCTAACAAGCCTAGCTATTCCGGCCCAAGCTCCAAGAGCCAATACTAAAGCTACTACCGTAAAACTCTGTCCTAATACAAAAACTAACGCGATTGCAAGCAGTAGGTACGGGATAGCGTTGAAGACGTCAACGATCCGCATAATGATTTCATCAATAAAGCCGCCGTAGTATCCTGCCACTAAGCCCACAGTGGTACCAAATATTGTTCCAATAATTATGGCTACGGCAGCGAGGCTCAACGAAAGACGGGCTCCATAAATGATTCGACTTAATAAGTCACGACCTAACTGATCTGCCCCAAGGAGGAAATGGTAGACCTTCTCGTCTTTTCCGAGGCCAATACCATTTGTATTACATGGCTTGAATTTATTACTTAATTGACCCACTTCACAAGGTTCAGCCCAAGCGGGCATAGCCAAAACCGCCCTCAATTGGTCCTTCTCTGGATCATAGGGTGCTATTAATGGGGAGAATACAGCACAAACGACAAGAACTCCCAAAATGAAGAAAGGGATAAGAGGCCAACGCCGGAATACATAAATTGCCTTAGAAAGCCTTGAATATTGCGTAGATTTCTCTAGCTCAGAGAGAGTCATCTTATCTGTTGATGTAGTCAAAAGAAGTCCTTACGTGTATCTGATTCTGGGGTCGATGACCGCATATAGAATATCGATCAAAAATACGGCGAAAACATAGACAATAGTAAAAACCAATACTGCCCCTGTCATAAGAGGGAAGTCGTTATTGAGTATGGCCGTATAGGTCATCTGACCTAAACCTGGCCATGCAAAAACAGTTTCAGTTACCACCGTGCCGCCAATAAAACCAACTAGAATCAGTGCAGAGAAGGTCAATGGCGGAATGAGGGCATTTCGAAAGGCATGTCTCCATATGACGCTGCGATTATTTACACCCTTTGCTCTTGCCAGCTTGATATATTCAGAATCAAGAACGTCAAGCATGGAGGATCTCACAAGCCGCATTAAGCCGGCTGAGGCGAGCCACCCGAGAGTTACCGCAGGCATTATGTAATACGTGAGTTTGTCAAAAAAACCGGTCGAATCATGTCCTCTGGTACCAGAGGGCAGCCAGTCTAGGTTAACTGAGAAAATCAGAATGAGCATAATACCAAGCCAAAAAGGAGGTAAAGCTTGCCCAAACACCGCAAATGTTCTTCCTACGGCGTCAAGGATAGTGCCTCTTTTAACAGCTGATAGCACTCCTATTGGTATTCCTGTTAAAAGGACGAAAAGTGTTGCAGCGAGTCCAAGTTGCAAACTTGCTGGTGCAAAACCTCTGACCATTTCCAGCACAGGCTTACCTGTTTTAAGTGAATCACCAAAATCGCCCTGGAAGAATCCCTTACTGACCCATATGACGTACTGAACAACTAATGGCTTGTCCAAGTGAAAGTCTTCACCCCATGCCTCCCATTGTTCTGGTGAAACATAACCAACGTTTAGCATCACGTTACGAGGATCGCCTTGTAGGCGAGAGAGTGCAAACACAATCAAAGTGGCCGCCAAAATGGCCATAATGAGGAACAAAAATCGTCTTATTATGAATACTCTCATTAGATATACCTGAACGTAATTGTTCACAAAGTTGTTCGTCAATTATCCAACGAACGGGTTTTGAAGAGTCACTGACGCACCTGCTCTAACTATCGCAAATGCGTCAGTGTTTACCTGTTTACTTTTACTTACTACCTCGCAGCAGGGACTATTGTCTCGAACGAGTTAGGAAGTTCGTACGGTGCCAAGTCCCAGCTTGCTACTGTATCCGGATTGTATCCGATCAAAACTGGAACCTCTACTGTACCAGTCGACAATGTCATGTCGTATGACCATGCTTTTTGTACAGCCCTACTTGCTAGGTTTTCAGGACCACCCTTTTTCTGCACTCGTGTCTCTTCACGGAATTGCCAGTAATTATTATTTTCAAGACCTGGATTCCATCCACCAGCAGGGAGAGGCCATTGGCCACCACCGTAAGTGCCACCACCATTTCCTAGCCTACCGTGTTTACTGGTAGGACCCCATCGGGTCATCCAAGGAACATGAATCTGTCTACCCAACATTGTTGGACGTCGGGATGAGTACTGTGTGCTGTCTATGAAAGGATCAAGCCCAAGATGCTCTTTCCATTGTCCAACTACAGCTTCGCATACTTCAAGTGAAGTACCGTTACCTTGTGAACAGAAGAATTCAAATTCGAACCCTGGCTGCACTCCAGATTCTGCCAAGAAAGCCTTGGCTTTATCGGGGTCAAACGCATATGACCAATCTGAGTTATATTCAGGGTGTAGCTGGTGTAAGTCCATTCCTGGGGCAGCTCCACCGTATACGGCTCCACCGTACCCACCTGTAACCGAGGCAGCAATTAGCTCACGGTCAATGGAATAGGCAAGAGCCTTCCGGAATGCCTTAGCCTTCAACATAGACGGAGTTTCATAAGAAAACCTATCGGTATCGGTAAAGTCGAATCCCACTGAGTCAGCAGTAAATTTAGAGTCCGAACCATCAAATGTGTATTCAAAATTGGCTACTTCACAGCCAGCGCCAGGGATGTCCTGTATGGCTGGGTCTGATCGGTCGATGCCCACACACTCCAATCTAGGGTCACCAATCCAAGGATACTTATCCGATGGTAGGAACCCTTGTCTCATCACTGGCTTACCGGACAAATCGTCCTCGCCAAGTTTAGAGTTTGGTGGATATGCAAAGGACCAGAAGTTTCCAGCAAAGTAGTAGAAATTACCATTAATGGCATCCAAGCCTTCATTGAACGCAAATCCGTCCTTTTCAAGTCGACCGACGTCCTGGATTGATGCCATGGCTATGTCAGCTGCCCCAGTTTGGAGCATAGCAGAACGCTGCTGAGCTTCGTTAGCCTGTAAGAAAACAATTTTGTCGAATGCAGCGGACCGTTTCCAGTGATCTACCCTGGCGATTGCTTCAATTCTTTCAGCTGGTAGCCATTCGCTTACTACGAAAGGACCTGATCCGTGCGGAATACCGAATGTGTCTCCTGTTTCATCTTGGAGTGCCTTGGACTGCATCCATATGGCATCCTGGCAAATTGAGGAGGCATCTTGTAGCCCATCTCCAACGAAAGCTCTGTTTGGTGCCTCAGCAATGTATGTGTCAACGGCTTTCCAGGGCTGGTAGTACTCATACGCCTGAGAGGAGTTTGAGTGAGCCGAGCTAATGTCTTCAGCACCAGCGTCGTTGAAGGACCATGCAACGTCTTCAGCAGTTAATGGTCCAATCTTGACCATGTCACCGTCCACTATTCTGTAGAAATCAATACCCTCATGGACATGAACTCTTATAGTACCTTGCTTGTCTGGGTCACTTAGGTCAACCAGATCCATTTTGTCTTGTAATTTACCATCCATGGTTATGTCNCCACTGCCNTCTTTAGCAGGAAGTATCCATTCCCANGAATCGGCTACGTATGGGGCGTGACAAGCTTCGCCTGTATCCCGGATTGCGTTGCCTTTGTCGTCAAACGTTGGTTCCCACCCGAGCAAAGGCTCTTGGAAACCGAAGAACCCGTGGAATAGAACGTCAGGCCATGTGCCTTTAACGTTTCTAAACTGTGGTGTTCCTACGTTGTCGAACACGATGGTAATAGTGGTGCTAACTTGTTCCACTGGTGCCTTTGGGGCAGCAGCCGGTTTAGCAGCAGCAGCCGGAGCAGCAGCCGGAGCAGCAGCAGGGGCAGCAGCNGGNGCAGCAGCCGGAGCAGCAGCAGGGGCAGCAGCAGNGGCTTTCTCATCATCTGCAGAGCCACAGGCTATACCAGCAGCTAGTAAAGCAGCTGCGGANAGTCCTATTAGGACCTTTGTCCCAAAAATCTCGTTCCACTTAAACATAAGTGATCCTCCAAATTATGTAACGGTTGAGAATAAATTATCTTATTTAGTAATAATTAACATTACATTTATTGTTTCTGTGAGCATCTATCATCTCACCGCTAAAACTATCCCATAGTTAAGTACCACTGTAAAGAAGTAAATCACTTAAGGTGGTAAGGTTTTCAAGCTCAACAGAGGCTTGTAAATTAAAAATTTCTAGGTATGGGCGCCATGAGAAGNAGNTCTATGTCACGGCTTNTTTTGGGCTGGTGATCCTTAGNGTGAAATACCCGAGTATGCCAGATGCCAGAGAACCGGTTATAACTCCCAGACGGACTAGAGTTTGCAGCTTATCATCGTCGAAGGCCAATTCTCCGATGAACAAACTCATAGTAAATCCTATACCAGCAAGAAGTGCTAACCCGTAATACTGACTCCAACGAATCTCGGTAGGAAGCGAACAGAGTTTGAAGGCAACTCCAATGTATGTGAATAGCATGACTCCAATTTGCTTTCCAAAAAGCAATCCCACTCCTACCCCTAGAGTAAGTGGTTCAGTGAAAAAATCAGTAGATAGACCTTTTAAAGAGACACCTGCGTTGGCTAACGCAAATAAAGGCAATATCAAAAATGCAACCCAGAGATGGAGGCCGTGTTCTAGACGATATAGAGGTGCGGGTTCGGTCTCATCACTTGATTTATGAGGGGTGAACATAGCAACGATAACTCCCGCTAAAGTGGCGTGAAGGCCGGACTTTAAGACACAAACCCAAAGCAATGTTCCAACAACCATGTAAGGTGACAGCTCAGAAATCTTTCTTTTATTAAGAGCGAAAAGAACCAAAATACATAGGAGGGCTCCGCCCAATGGATAAATCGATAGGGTCTCGGTGTAAAAAATGGCAATAATTACTATCGCTGCTAAATCATCTATGATTGCGATGGATACCAAGGTTAATTTTAAAGAGTCCGGCACCCTACTACCCAACAGTGTCAACACGCCTAGGGCAAAGGCGATATCAGTGGCAGCTGGGATCGCCCAACCTTGCATTGTTGTCGAATTTCCCCAGTTCAAAGTCAGGTAAATAAAGGCAGGAATTAATAACCCTCCCAGTGCCGCGATTGCGGGCAGGCTTATTTGAGCCCTACTTGATAACTGTCCGTCTAGAACTTCCCGTTTTATTTCCAAACTCACCAATAGAAAGAAAATCGCCATCAAACCGTCATTAATCCAATGGTGGAGATGTTTATCAATGGAAAAATTTCCAATCTGAATGATTACAGGGGCGTTTAGGGTGTCATGATAGTAATGCTCTAGTGGAGAGTTACTGATGAATATAGCGACGCCTGCAGCTATGACTAAGAGTATGCCTCCAGCAGACTCTAGCAAAAAAAATTCTCTAAGCATTTTTACAGGCATAATATTCTCCTGGAAAATATTACCTCTAATAGAGCTACAGATGTATATGGATTACTCTCTTCTATCGAGCAAATAAGGCGATTGGTGTTATGAAACCTAAAATACTCTCTTATGGTGAAATCATTTTTGACCTAGTCCAAGGCCGCCCTTTCCTAGGTGGGGCTCCTTTAAATTTCGCGTGGTTCATCAATCAGCTTGGAGGGGAAGCAACTCTTTTCAGCTCGGTTGGAAAGGATGCAATGGGGTCAGAGGCCGTATCTCGCATTGAAGAGTATGGAATTAATAATCATATTAATATTTCAAACCAACCCACTGGTACCGCTATCGTGAATCCGGAAGGGAAATTCGAAATATCCTATCCGGCAGCTTGGAGTGCGATCGAGACACCTAAATTGGTATGTGGTCCATATGATTTATTTTACTTCGGTACTTTAGCCCAAATGAACCCTTTCAATTATTCGCAGATAGTTAATCTGGTAGAAAATTCGGTTACCAATGTTTTCATAGACCTCAACCTTAGATACCCATTCTATTCGAAGGAGTTAATTTCTGATTCTTTAGAGATGGCAAATATCGTTAAAGTAAATATGGAAGAATGGCGAGAAATTGAGGTGCTTTTCTCAATAGGAGATCCATTTGTTTTTATGGATTGTTTCAATTTAACTCATTTCTCTATAACTATGGGGGCAGAAGGTGCTAGATTCTTCTGCAACGGACAGGAATTTCGTTATAAACCTCAGAAAATAATCGAAGTTGACCCAACGGGGGCTGGAGATGCGTTTAGTGCTGGGTTTGTCATGGGTATATTATCTGGCGTTCCGGAAATGGAGATCCTCAAAGTCGCCTGTGAAGCAGGAGCCTCTGTGGCTGCGAACGAAGGAGCTCATATGAATTTACCAAAACATATTAAGACTCAATTGTGTTTTTAATCTGAAAAAAACTCTAGAAAAAGCTCACTTAGGTCCGTGAGATCCAGCATTGAAGAGCCAAAGGAAGCGAGAACATCCGTAAAAGGTGAAATTTTTAGAATAGACTCAGATGGGTAATTTGAATGCATAAAGCTTTTCTCAGGTATGAAAAGAGATGGTGCCGAAGGCGAGAGTCGAACTCGCACGAGTGTTACCTCAACGGTTTTTGAGACCGCCGCGTCTACCATTCCGCCACTTCGGCATGCAAAGGAGTGTAATTATAAAGATGGTTAAGTTTAGCTGCTAGTAGGCAGCCGTTTAAAGTGGTGAATTCTTCAGGCTACATTTCTATTTTCTTTTCCCCAGAAAGGTAGCTTGTAGGATCCTTTTGGAATGCTATTTTGCAGCCTGGGGCACAAAAATAGTATGAACTGCCTTCATAATCCCAAGATCCACCGTTCGGATTGTCTGGATTCACAGTCATATGGCAGACGGGATCAATGGCTTCTTTGCTTGATTTTGAAAATAGAGGAATTTTCATTGAAACTCACCTTATTTAATTATTTTGCTAGTTTTTAACCGAAGAGCATTTAGAACAACAGTTATTGAGCTAAGCCCCATAGCTGTTGCCGCCACTATCGGGTTTAAAAAACCCCGATCACCCAAAAGCGGAGAAAGCCAACCTGGTACGGTTTCCGAAGTGAATAAAGGATACAAGATACCAGCTGCAATAGGCACCAGTAATATGTTGTACGCAAAAGCCCAAAACAGNTTTTGTTTTATGNTGGTTATGCATGATTTNCTCAGCCGGATAGATTGGACTATGGAGGATAGCCTGTTTCCCANAACTGTAATTTGTGCTGATTCNATAGCTATATCAGTTCCACCNCCCATCGCTATTCCTATATCAGCCTGAGTAAGTGCGGGGGCGTCATTTACCCCGTCTCCAACCATACAAACGACCTGTCCCTTCTTCTGCATATTTGAAATATAGGCTGCTTTGTCTTGAGGTAGAAAATTAGATTCATAACTACTTATATTTACTGTATTAGCTACAGATTCAACCAATTCTCCCCGGTCACCGCTAAGCAATACCAAATTTAAGTTCATATCATGTAAATGGGCTATCGTTTCTGCCGCGTCATCTCTTATGGTGTCTGAAAAAATTATTGATCCAGAGTATGAACCGCCGATGGATACATGTACCTCTCCGAGGTCAGCTGAGTTCAGGGCCTCCGGTACCTCAATACCGGCATCCCTAAGGAAAATTTTATTCCCGACTAAAACTGGTTTCTCTTTTAAAACTCCAGACGTACCTAACCCCGGGTAAGACCGGAATTCTGAGGCGTCTACTGACACAATTTTCCTGGACTCACATTCCGTCACAATGGCTTTAGCAATAATGTGTTCTGAGTTTTTTTCAACGGCACCTGCGTATTCCAAAATTTCGTTTGCAGAATAGCTTGAGTGTGAATTTATTCCAGTGACCTTCGGTTGCCCATTAGTCAACGTGCCTGTTTTATCGAAAACAACGGAATCGACTTTTTGAAGGGTCTCGATTGCTAGAGCATCTCGGTACAAGATCCCATTTTCAGCTCCTCTTCCACTTCCCACCATTATGGCTATGGGGGTAGCGAGACCCATGGCACACGGACAGGCAATCACCAGTACTGCTACAGCAGCGATAGTGGCGTAAGAATACGTTGGATCAGGGCCAAGGATGATCCAGGTCAAAAAAGTCAATGCCGCGACGATCAATATGGCGGGCACCAGTAATGATGCCAAACGATCCGCAATTCTTTGAATCGGAGCTTTCGACGCCTGGGTATCCTCTATCAGGGAGACAATTTTCGAGTACACTGTGTTATCAGAAAGTGATTCGGTAACCATTTTAATATTTCCCGTTCCATTGATAGTGGAAGTGAAAACCGGGTCCCCAATTTTCTTTGTTTTGGGAATACTCTCCCCCGTGAGTGTAGATTCATCAACTTCTGAAAAACCTTCCACGACGGATCCATCTGCAGGAATTTTTTCTCCGGGTTCTATAATGACGATATCCCCAATTACAAGATCATCTATGGGTACTGTTTTTATGTCGGTTCCTTTGATGATGTTAGCCGTCTTAGGTGCCATGTCCAGTAATGATTTGATCGAATCTGTTGCACGTCGCCTCGACTTGGATTCCAAATATCTTCCCAAAAGAACCATTCCTATTATTGCGCACGAAGTACTGAAATATGTTTCGGGAAACGCGTCATTGAAACCTAAAAATTTACCGAGAACTGCAAATGTGCTGTATAGGTAGGCAGTGGAAGTTCCAACCGCTATTAAAGTGTTCATGTTGGTTGTGCGGTGCCTTGCTGCGTTCCATGCACTTGTATAAAACTGCTTGCCTGCCCAAAATTGCACGATTGTGGCGATTACAAAGGATAAATATTCGTTTTGGAAAGGTAGTTGAGAGGCCAAGTTGGGGATCATCCCCAGCATGATGAATCCGGCCCCCAATAGACTGACTGCCGCTTGTTGAACAATGCGTTTTTGTGACCGGTCAGTTGACCCATACCCCAACTCTTCTTTCTCAACATAAGATGAGGAATATCCAGAATTAGTAATGGCAAGTCTTATCGAAGAAAGAGATTCAAGTCCAGGTATATATTGAACCTTGGCTGTTTCAGTCGCCAAATTCACATGGGCCTCTTCAATCCCTTCTAATTTCAGCAATGACGATTCAATATGTGATACGCATGCTGCACACGTCATCCCGTCGACTGACAATGTGATAGATTCAGATCCCAATTGGTAGCCAGCATTTTGAACGGTGGATTTAAGAAGTTCTTTCTGGATGTGCCCGGAGGGAATATGTACTGTGGCTTTTTCAGTCGCCAAATTCACGACAGCCTTTTCCACTTCGGGTATACGCTCAAGCGCTTCACTTACATGGGAAACACATGCTGCACATGTCATTCCAACAATGGGTAGAGTGAAGGATGTGTCAATTAGGTTATTGTCCACCATCTATTACACCCCAGTTGCCTAAGCTTGCCTATCTGACAAAAGTATACGTCTAATAAAAAGACCGGTATATACTACCGGCCTTGTTTTAAACTCAAATTGGGCAATATTGGCATATTTACATTGTCCGGATGACTCCTACTACTCGCCCTCTCACCGATACATTTGCAGCTGCAACAGTAATGGGTTGCATATATGAGTTTGCAGGAACTAATTTCACTTTATCGCCTTCTAAGAAGAAATGTTTTAAGGTCGCTTCTTCCCGGTCTTTCAACCAGGCAGCAACCATGTCTCCGTTTTGTGGCTGTTCTATTGATTCAAGTAGCACAAGATCTCCATCTCCGACCAATGCATCGACCATTGATTCCCCTTTAACTCGGAGCGCAAAAACATTTTCCTTCCCCTTGGTTAAAAAGGGAGGCAAATCAACATTGTCAAAATCGGTATCATTCCATTGTTCGGTATTAGCCAATGGCAGAGGTTCACCTGCAGCGATGTTTCCGACTACAGGTACCGAGATTAGATTTCTCAGTGTTGATGCAG
>PAON01000051.1:0-24749 GCA_002708495.1 Dehalococcoidia bacterium
CCTTTCAAATCCCAATTGAACGCTTTGGTATCCATCTTTTTTCAAAGATTTAATCTGGGTGATAGTGCAAGGGCCAGCTTCAATAGCAGTAACTGCGTGAGCAGTACCGTCTTCATAAAAATATTGGGTTCCCCCAATGACTTTGCCTATTATCCCTACAATTGACATCTTTCCGTACCTACAACTTGATTGATATGTCCACACCAGCAGGCATGTCCAAATTAGTCAATGAATCTATTGTTTTAGATGTGGGGTTATGTATATCGATAAGTCGATTATGAGTCCTCATCTCGAAATGCTCTCGAGAATCCTTATCAATATGAGGCGCCCTTAACACACAAAACCGTTTAATAGCAGTGGGCAGTGGCACTGGGCCAGCAACCCTAGCTCCAGTCCTTTCAGCGGTTTCAACTATCTGACCCGCGGATTGATCCAGAATTCTATGATCAAATGCTTTTAATATAACCCTGATTTTTTGAGCGTTCTGTACCATTTCTTAAATGTCCTAAGTGGCCTGAGCTTCCACGACTGACTCAGGAGCTTCCAAATATTTTTCGAATTCCATAGAATATCCTGCTCTTCCTTGAGTGATAGAGCGTAAATCATTTGCGTATCCAAAACTCTCAGCCAATGGAAGAGATGCTTTGACTATTTGTGTGTCCCCTTGGGCATCAATACTCTCCACTCCAGCCCTTCTCCTACCTAGATCCCCGATTACTTCTCCCAAGTAATCTTCAGGGGTAACAACTTCCAGTTTCATCACAGGCTCTAGAACAACAGGACTGCATCTATCAATAGCAGTCCTTGTGGCCATTGAACCCGCAATTTCAAATGAAACTTTGGAGGAATCAACATCGTGGTAAGTGCCATCAATAAGTCTAACCAGAAGATCAATCACCGGGAATCCTGACTTAGGCCCATTTTTCAACGCACCGCGGACGCCATCCTCCACTGAAGATATAAATTCGGTCGGAATAGATCCTCCTCTGATACGGTTTTCAAACTGTACCCCCTCACCTCTTTCAAGTGGCTCCATCTCTATTATGACGTGGCCATACTGGCCATGACCTCCTGATTGTCTTACAAATTTGCCTTCAGCAGTTGTTGTTTTCCTAATAGTCTCTCTGAATGCAACCCTTGGTTTTCCAACGTTGGCTTCAACTTTAAATTCTCTCTTCATCCGATCGGTTAGAATTTCCAGGTGCAGTTCACCCATACCTGACATAACGGTCTGACCGGTTTCGTCATCATAAATAATTGTGAACGTGGGATCTTCATCAGACAATTTGACCAATGCATCAGATAACTTATCTTGATCTACTCTAGCCTTGGGTTCAATTGCAACCGATACGACCGGATCTGGAAATTCAATCTTTTCCAGTAAAATCGGGTCTTGTATCGAGCTGATGGTCTCGCCAGTGGTGGTATCCTTGAGGCCAATTGCCGCGGCAATTTCCCCCGCAAAAACCTCCTCAACATCTTCCCTTTGGTCTGCGTGCATTTTAACTATTCTGCCAAGTCTTTCCCTATCTCCTGTCACAGTGTTCAAGACACTCGTCCCTGATTTTGCTGAACCAGAGTAAACACGGAAGTAGACAAGCCTACCGATGAAGGGATCCGTCACAGTTTTAAAGGCAAGTGCGGCGAATGGTTCATCGTTGTCGGCCTCTCTCTGAATCACATCATCAGTACCTGGCTTAACACCTTCTACTGGAGGAACATCCAAAGGCGAAGGTAAATATTCTCCTATTGCATCTAGCAAAGGCTGAACACATTTGTTCTTTAAAGCCGTCCCACAAAGAACAGGAACAATCTTATTAGAAATGGTTACAGACCGTATGGCTGCCTTAAGTTCTTCCTCTGAGATATCTTCTTCAAGAAGAAATTTTTCCAGAAGATTATCGTCTTGCTCCGCTATCTTCTCAATCATTTCTGACCGCCTGACCTCAAACTCTTCTGCGAACTCTTCGGGAACTCCACCTTCAGTCATGTTCCCCTCATCATCGAATGTAAAGGATCTACCTTCCACTAGATTAATGACTCCATAGAATTGATCCTCACTCCCCATAGGTATCTGTATCGGAACAGGGTTTGCCTTTAGTCTCTGCACTATAGTGCTTATCGCGTGGTAATAATCACCACCCACCTTATCCATTTTATTTATAAAACATATGCGAGGCACCTGATATTTATCAGCTTGTCTCCACACAGTCTCAGATTGAGGTTGAACTCCAGCTACAGAATCAAACACAACAATGCCACCGTCTAAAATTCTAAGGCTCCTCTCCACCTCCGCAGTAAAATCCACGTGCCCGGGAGTATCAATAATATTTAACTCCCAATCTTTCCATTGCGTCGCTGTAGCGGCAGAAACTATGGTTATTCCCCTCTCTCTTTCTTGGTCCATCCAATCGGTAGCTGTGTTTCCATCATCAACGGTGCCCAATTTATGGATCCGCCCAGTAAAATATAAAACTCTCTCTGACACAGTTGTTTTACCTGCGTCAATATGGGCTATAAAACCAATATTTCTAGTTTGTTTTAGGGAATTCCGTGCCACTGTCAATATCCTTCAATAGGGATTATTCAATAGAGATTACTAAATCGATCACCAGCGATAATGAGCAAAAGCCCTGTTGGCCTCTGCCATCCTGAAAACCTCTTCTTTGCGCCTCACAGCCGCTCCCTGCCCCCTAGAAGCATCCAACAATTCAGCTGACAACTTCTCTGACATTCCCCTACCTGTCCTTTGCCTAGCACCAGTAACAAGCCATCTCATAGCTAAAGCCATGCGCCGTGCCGGCCTAACTTCGGCGGGCACTTGGTAATTGGCTCCTCCAACTCTTCTGGAGCGTACCTCAATCATAGGAGTCGCATTTCGAATTGCTTGCTCGAAAATCTCGAATCCGGACCTGCCTGCCTCTTGCTCTGCGCTATCTATGGCAGAGTAAACAATTTTCTGGGCAACTGTTTTTTTACCATTGGACATAACATTATTTATAAATTTGGCCAGATCGACGCTATTATATTTAGGGTCCGGCAAAATCTTTCTTATTTCTGCTCTTCTTCTTCTCGCCATATAACTTCTCTAGAATTGATACCTTAATTTACAACAAGCCATTATCTATTAATTTAACTTTCTTCTATTCGAGTTCCGTATTTGCTACGACTTCTCTTTCGATCCTGAACCCCAGCTGTATCTAAAACCCCTCGCACAACGTGATACCGTACTCCTGGCAAATCTCGAACCTTACCGCCTCTTATTAAAACGACTGAGTGCTCCTGCAAATTATGTCCCTCACCCGGAATATAAGCGGTGACCTCCATTCCATTAGTCAGTCTTACCCGAGCCACCTTTCTTAAGGCCGAGTTAGGTTTCTTAGGTGTCTGAGTTCTAACTTGGACACATACCCCACGNTTGTGTGGAGAGCGTGCCCCTCGGCTACCCTTGTTCTTGAGAGTGTTCCAAGTAAGATCTAACGCNGGCGCCGTATTTTTCCGTACCTTCTTGCGCCTCTTCTTCCTTATGAGCTGGTTAACCGTAGGCATAATATTCCCTGATTTTTTATCTCTTTTTTTTTACCGAATTAAGCCCTCGCTTTTGGGGCGACAAGGAATAATTATANCTATGGATAAAATGTGTGTCAACGATTACANAGTCTAAAATACACGAACAAATTAGAGGTTGATGTTGGTTAGCAAACCAATACCTAATTACTTGAATCAGGTATGTGCAAAATCAATTCCTAGTATTTAAGTCTTTGGGAAGAGTAATCCTCATGATTTTACTTCCCACACATACCTCACCTACAACCGACCTGATCGCTGGTATCAAAATGTCTTTATCCACTGAGTTACTAATGACGTATACGTCATTAGCTCCCGTTTCTATAATCTCTTTCACAGTCCCTAATTCCTTGTTGTTTTCGTCCAAAACTGCCATACCAATGATTTCATGATGGAAATAGCTGTTTTCTGAATCCAAGTTCCCAGATTCTTGAGAGTCAATCTTCAATTCACATCCCCGATATTTCTCAGCAGCCTCGCGGCTATCAATACCATCTAGCTCTACAATCAACCCCTTTTTGTCATTAAAAACATTAACTATCTCCCTNGGCATATCATTGAGTTGCAGGGACTGNCCTTTTGAAAATCTCTCTGGNAAATCAGATAGAGATTCAACTCGTAATTGNCCTCGGAGACCTCGGACNCCCCGTATTATTCCAACCGTAACTAAATCGTCATCCATATAAANCCAACCATGAATAATATTTTCCGAAGGTGTTATGANCTGATTCTACTGATCNCCAGGAAACATGGGANGTGAGGTGTTTACTCAATCTCCAGACTGACATGAAATCCATTNTTAACAGCAGCTACCCGTAACAAACTTCTTATCGATTGAGCAACTCTACCTTGTCGCCCNATCACTCGACCTTTGTCGTCGGGATGAACTTGCAATATATAGGTGATGTCTCCGTCATCTTTCTCGCTTGAGGAAACTACAACGTCATCTGGATAAGACACNATAGCTTTANCTATGTACTCTATAAGTTCTTTCATATTAGCTGAGATTGGAAATACAATTAAATTTCATCTTAGAAAATTTACGCTTCTTCCCCGTCTTCAGAGTCTCCACTGTCAATTGAAATTTCGTCAATTGAAATTTTTTCTATTATTCTCTTTACTGCATCAGAGGGCTGGGCTCCCTGACTAATCCATTTTTGTGCCTTTTCAGTATCCATGACCATTTCCGGAGGGTCAAAGCGGGGATTATAGTGCCCTAGGTATTCAACNAAGCGCCCATCTCTCGGCTTGCGAGAATCTGCCACAACTATTCGATAGCTTGGTTGGTTCTTAGAGCCTGTCCTTCTAAGCCTAATTCTAAGCATGACAGTTACTCCTGATTGTTTTTAGCATCGTTGAGATGCTTAATAAGTCTTGATTTCTTTCTTGACACNGTATTTCTGTGCATCGCACCCTTTCCAGCAGCTTTATCCAAGGCCACNACTGCCCCTTTTGCGGCTACTTCAGCACCCTCTATGTCCCCATCAGCAATCATCCTCCNCGTCCTCGTAACCAAATTTCTGGCCCGTGATCTTAAGGGTTGGTTGATACTNTTCTTTCTTTCACTAACCCTAAAAGCTTTTGCGCTTGGCACTTTATTCGAGTCTCCTATTGCATTTTCTAAAAACTAATTTTCAATATCATTTCGGGAATCAATATTCCTNAGCCGGNTAACCCCATCAACTCCATTAACAGCCTCTAATTTCGTGTANAAATGTCCNAGNTGATCNATNCCATTTGTGTANACCGTCAGCGAAATGACGCACCTATCATCGTACTCTTCAGAATTAATATTGGCAATATTAATTCGTTCGTTGGAGACCACTGATGTAACGTCTCCTAACAATCCGACGCGGTCCCAACAATCCAATTGAATTCTTACCGGATACAACGTCCTGGATTCTCCCCAATCTACCGGTACTATCCGATCCAACTCATCTTCAGAGATTATGTTTGGGCATGATTTCCTGTGTACGGTGACACCTCGTCCCCTCGTAATAAAACCTGTAATTTCGTCTCCCATTATTGGATTACAGCATCTAGCAATATTGGTTAGTAGATCTCCTACCCCAAGGACCTGGACCCCTGAAGCCGGTCCTGTTTTAGGCGGTGTCGAGTGAACCAATTCATCAGGAAGTGCAGACTTCAACGATATTCTAGATATCAATTTGGCTGTCGACAATGAACCTCCTCCCAAATCGGCAAACATATCATCAACGGTTTTATACCTAAACATTTCTACTACTATTTCCGGGGTAACATTCAAATCTAATCTTGCTAATTGTTTCTGAAATACTTCTTTTCCACGTTCTATATTTGTTTGGCGCTCTTGTCTGTTAAACCATTGGCGCATCTTGGCTCGTGCTGAAGAAGTTTTGGCATATCCCAAACTAGGATTAATCCAATCTAGACTTGGNCCCCTAGTGACCTTACTGGTCATTATCTGGATAGTGTCACCGTTTTGTAGATGATAATTCAAAGCCACTAACTTGCCGTTCACCTTCGCTCCAACACAACCATGCCCAATATCAGTATGAATCCTGTACGCAAAATCAAGTGGGGTGGAACCGGTAGGAAGTTCTATGACCTCGCCGTTAGGTGTATAAACAAAAACCTGATTCTGGAAAATATCCGTTTTGAAAGATTCTACGAATTCTACTGCTCCACTCACGTCCCGTTGCCATTCTAGAAGTTGTCGCAGCCAAGTCATTTTTTCTTCAAACTGAACATCAAGTTCCCCGGTTTCTTTGTAAAGCCAATGGGCCGCCACGCCATATTCGGCTACCTGATGCATATCATGAGTTCGAATTTGAATTTCCACTGGGGAGGACTCTTCACACAAAACGGCAGTGTGGAGTGANTGATAGAGATTGTCTTTAGGATTGGCTATGTAGTCATCGAACTGCCCAGGCAAAGGTCTCCATTTAGTATGCATTACTCCAAGGGTTCCATAGCAATCTTTAACTTCATTCACTAGGATACGTACAGCAAAAAGGTCATATATTTCACTAACCTCTCTGTTGGATTCATGATACCTTTCTGACTTCTTGTGAATACTATATATGTGTTTGGGTCTCCCATATATGTCCGCTGATATATCAGCTTTGTCGAGTTCAGCTTTTACTATTTCCACAACCTTGGCAATATACTCTTCCCGCTTACCGCGCTTGGAATTCAATCGAAGGGAAATTTGTTTATATGCATCAGGATCGATTTGTTGGAAAGATAAATCCTCAAGCATCCATTTTATTTCCCAAATACCCAGCCTGTGAGCCAGCGGNGCATATATTTCCAAAGTCTCTTTGGCCATTGCCTCTCGGCGGATTTGAGGCAGAGANCCGACAGTTCTCATGTTATGTAGCCTGTCGGCTAGTTTGATTAAAACCACCCTAACATCCTCGGCCATTGCCATAAGCATTTTTCGTAAGGTTTCTGCTTGAGCGATGTCGTCTAATGAAGTCTCCTCGAAGTCACTCTCGGACCNAGGCAGAAACTGGGAATCTCCCATTACCTCCGCCTTGGTAAGCTTTGTAACCCCATCCACTAATCCAGCCACATCACTCCCAAATTCCATTGAAAGTTCGTCAAAGGTAACATCACAGTCTTCCAAAACATCGTGTAGAAGAGCAGCAGAGAGAGCGCTTGCATCCAAGCGNAGATCAGCCAAAAAAAGGGCNGTNTGTTTTGGNTGTTCNAAAAATTCCTCTCCNGAAAGNCGGCTCTGNCCAGCGTGNGCNTTNTCGGCAAAAGCATAGGCTTTAGCAACTAANTCTACCTTGTCNGANGCAAGGTAATGCCCCATTTTTTCATATAAGGCNTCATCNACAATTACATTCCCAACATTAACCATGGAGCNAAACTCTCCAAACTATTGGTCACCAAACAAACCAAGACATTACTTGGCTTGCTCCTCTCATTCCTCATTTGTTTCTACTAGGACATATTTTGAAAGTTGGCAAATTATATCGCAGCTTGAGCAGTATGACGAAGCCACTCTGATCTTAATTTTTAATATAAAATGGTTGGGTTCCAAAATAGAGGGAGATGAAATGGAATTCCAAGCCCCACGAGGTACCACTGATGTATTACCAGATGATCAAAGATATTGGCGCTACGTAGAAAACACCGCTTCACAGGTTGCTGAAAGCTTCGGATATAGAAGAATTGATACGCCTGTTTTTGAAGATACCAATCTGTATATTAGAAGCATTGGTGATTCAACAGACATAGTGGAAAAGGAAACCTACACCTTTAGTGATAGAGGAGGGGATTCACTAACCCTTAGACCGGAGGGTACAGCTTCTGTTTGTCGAGCCTACATTCAACACGGTATGCATAACATGCCCCAACCAGTGAGACTTTTCTATCTTTGTCCAAATTTCAGATACGAAAGGCCTCAGGCCGGCAGGTTCAGAGCCTTTCACCAATTTGGCATAGAGGCCTTTGGCGAATCAGATCCCTATATTGATGCCGAAGTTATAGAAGTTTCTTGGAGATTTCTAACAAGTGTAGGCATCGATGATATTTCTCTAAGGATCAACAGTATTGGCGACTCGAACTGCAGACCAAAATACGTTAATGCTTTGCAAACCTACTATCAAAATTATTCCCAATCTCTCTGTCCCGATTGTGTAAGGCGATTGGAGACCAATCCTCTTCGTCTTTTGGATTGCAAAATGGAATCTTGCCAACCAGTGATTCAATCTGCTCCGAAAAGTGCCGAATATCTTTGCCTTCCGTGCAATGCTCACTGGGTCCAGCTCCAAGAATATTTAGAAACCACTGGTATTGGATACGAAATTGACAACACCCTTGTCCGAGGCCTGGATTATTATTCAAGAACTGTTTACGAAATAACGCCACCTACGGAAAGAAGGACCAATGTTATAGCCGGAGGAGGCCGCTATGATGGTCTGCTAGAACAATTGGGAGGTCCAACAACGCCTGGCATAGGTTTTGGAATGGGAATAGAGCGAGTGATCGAAAACATTAAAAGGCTTGAAATAGATATCGCATCTAATCCCAAACTAAGCATTATGTTTGCACACATCGGAGAAGGAGCTAAAAAAGAAGCCATTAGCCTATCAACTCAAATAAGACGATTAGGAAAAGAAGCTTTTGTCGGCCCTTCAAGGGGATTAAGAAGTCAAATGCGATATGCATCTCACATGAATTCATCCCACGTAATAATCATTGGGGATGATGAATTATCCACGGGTTTATACACTCTGAGAGATTTGAGCAAAGGTGATCAAACCGAAATTACTGCGGATGGAATTTTAAATTTTGTTAAAACCCATGACATGGGCCAGAAGGTAGATTAAATGCTTCAAAACGAAAACTCAGTCTTCGAAATGATTTCACAAGCTCAAGAATACATGCAAGAAAACGAAATTGATGGCTGGCTCCTCTATGACTACAGGGGAATGAATCCCATTTTGTGGGACGCCATTGGTTACATATCAAATGTAACTAGACCATGCTGGCTATGGATACCTGCAAATTCCGATCCTAAATTCATTGTAAGTTTTGTAGATCAAAATAGGTTTGAACATATAGGAATAAAAGCGGAATTCTGGGTAAGCCGGGAACAAATGATTGACTCCTTGAAATCTCACCTACCTCAACACGGAAAAGTTGCTATGGAATACTCACCAATGGGAGTTTTACCTCGAGTTGCAAAAATTGATGGCGGCACCTTAGAGCTAGTTCGAAGTCTGGGGGTTGAAGTTGTTACATCGGCTAATTTAATTCAATACGCTACACAGAGATGGTCTGACAAAGAGCTGGATTCGCATTTAAAGGCCTCTGAAATTTTGACCACTACAGTTAAAGAAGCATTCAACTTCATTAGTGAAAACTTAGATACTAACCTAACGGAATTTGAGGTTGCTGAATTTATACGAAATCGGTTCACAGAAAGTAATCTTATAACTCCCGATGGCCCAGTCGTAGCTATAAACAACCATGCAACGGACCCTCACTTTGAGCCCACAGAAGCTAATTCTTCAACAATGAGTAAGGGAGATTGGGTCTTAATTGACTTATGGGGAAGAATAGGAGATGAACCCTCTGTTTGTGCCGATATAACCTGGACAGCATTCATAGGTGACGAGGTACCGAAAAAACATCTAGAAGTATTTAACACCGTCATAGGCGGTCGCGATGCCGCAGTTACTCTGCTAGAAAAAGCCTATCATGAGGGAAGAGAGCTACAGGGTTGGGAAGTTGATGCTGAAGCTAGAAGGTACATAGATAACATGGGATATGGCAAATATTTCAGTCATAGATTAGGACATAGTCTAGGCAGAGAGGCACATGGAAATGCCGTCAACCTAGATGGATGGGAAACCATCGACACCCGCACTATAAGCCCAAAAATCGGATTTACCATAGAACCCGGCATATACATACCTGGGGAATTTGGAGTCAGGTCTGAAATCGATTTGTTCTATTATGAAACTGGGCCCATAGTCACTACTGAAAGACAAACGTCGCCGTATATAATTCAGGTATCATGAAATCATATTACTTGATTTCAGTGCGCTTGTTGTTGGTTAATTGTCTTAGGCAATTTCAATCCAGCTAAAATTGCTGTGGATATCAAGGCGACAACTCCGCTGAAAATGAAACAACTTTTGATACCTAAATCAGTGTCAGATAAAAGCCCGGCTATGACGGGTCCTATTGTGCCCAAAAAGCTGGCACCATAAATTAGCGAAACAACGGTGGACTGAGCTCTGCCTTTGGCCACATCCATTGCTGCCGCTATGAATATCGTATGCAGAGAATATACAAACGCACCCATAGCTAACACGTTAAGCATAAGTTGGACACCATCATCAGCAACACTAAGAGTCAAATAGAGAACTCCTAGGAGAGACATTGCAGGCACTAGCACAATTTTCCTTCCGTATTTATCCGACAACCAACCCATAATAGGTTGCGCAACAATTCCAGTTGCCTGTGCGCCTGCAATGAAAAGTGCTGTTGTGATTGCATCTTTCCCAAGTGTATCAATCAAATACACCGGTAAAAATGCAACGATCGTCGCTTGAGCCATTGACCTAAAGGCAGTGACAAAGATAAGGCCTAGCATGACTTTATCTTTGAGCAATAAGCCAACATCCCCAAAATAATCTCTTAGTGACGCAGTATCGCTATCAGCTGTTGGAATATTTCTCATCATCAAATAAACAAGTACAGCGAATAATAAGGCTGGGAAAACACTGATTTTAAGAACTTCATTCCATTGGAAAGCTACTAAGTAAGTAAGCGATATAATTGAGGCCGTTTTTACAGACTCAGTCGTTAGCAACCCAACCACAATAGGTCCAAGCATTTCCCCAACAGAACCACCTGTACCATGTAGGGATATAGCAAACCCTCTTCGGTCTGGAAATTTCCTCGACAATGAGGCTATTGCTGGTGGGTGATATAGAGATGGTCCAATGCCAACCAATAGCATCACAGCCAATACCCACCAAAAGCTGGGTGCAAACCCGAGAAGGAAATACGATATACCCATCATGCTCAGAGAGATAAAAAGCATTAGTCCGGCTCTGTTTGCGAATCTCTCCCCTAAGTACCCTGCAACCATAGTTGTCGCGCCACTCGTTCCTCTACCTACACTAGTAATAACGCCGTATTGTGTGTTTGATAAACCTAAGTCACCTTTCATTAATGTTAAAAGAATAGGCAAAGCTGAATTGAATACATGCTTGACGGCGTGTCCCAATGTAACGGTGACGGCTAATTGGTTTCTTCCTTTCCGCAATTCGGGGCTTACTTCAACAGACTCCATTTATCTCTCCAAGAACTCAGTGGTCAAAAACCGGTGAATCATAACATCTCGTGATGGACATTCAATGAATTCCCGATTCTTCAGATTTCCAATGTTCGTAGAAATGATTAAGAGGTCCGTGGCCATTCCCGATCTGTAAATCATGCCTAATTGAACCGGTTACAAAAGCTTTTGCTTCACTAACAGAATTTCTTGTCGACAATCCTTTAGCAATACCAGCGGCGATTGCGGATGCGAAAGTACAACCAGTACCATGCGTGTTGAGTGTGTTGACTCTTTTAGTCGTGAACAGATGAAAGGATGTCCCATCATAAAATATGTCGGTAGCTGGTCCTTCATTTATATGACCACCTTTGACCACGGCTGTTTTACAACCCATTTCTACCAGTTTGACAGCGGCAGCTTTCGCACTATTTACATCAACAACATTTATACCCGTAATGGCAGTAGCTTCCGGCCCATTTGGGGTAACGACTGACGCAATCGGAATTAGTTCTGTTTTTAAAGCTTCTATAGCTTCATCTTGCAATAACGCATCACCGCCTTTTGCGACCATAACCGGATCAACAATTACATTCTCAATTTGGTATAGGGATAACTTCCCTACCACAGCTCTGATTATTTCAGAGCTAGACAACATTCCAGTTTTAACAGCATCGGTTCCAATATCTATCAATACAGAATCGATTTGATTTTCAATTAAAGTGACTGGCAATTCCAATATATCTTGTACCCCAGTAGTATTTTGAGCGGTTATGGCTGTTAATGCTGAGGTTCCATAAACTCCATTTGCGGCAAAAGTTTTAAGGTCTGCTTGTATGCCGGCGCCTCCACCAGAATCTGATCCAGCTATCGTTAAACACTTTGGTGTGGTCTTCATACGTGCCTTCATCGTTGATCCCCTAAATTCATCTTAGTTTAAACATCAAACCAGTGGTCATCATTGTATGCAGATTCCCAAAACAAAAATTCATATCTAAGAGCTGTGTGAAATAGATAATCGGCTCTCTCAGCTGTTATTTTTGAATCATTATTTATATGATTTTCTAACCAAAACACCAAGTCCCCAAGTACTTCGGGTCCGTGCAGGTCAATCCATTCCCTGTAAACAGAATTAGTCGGATTCACTTTTTCTTCTATCAATCGAGCTCCCCAATCTAAATAGGTACCCTCGGTGACATATAACACCAGGGCAATTTCATCAAAAGTACCTTCCAGAGACGTCCTGACTAAAAAGTCACCAAAGGCTTGAGTAGTGGGTGAAGCCTTAACAGAAGAATAATCTTTTTCAGATGCTCCAAGCTGATTGAAAAATCGCATAAATAGGTCATTTTCTGGGTCCAACACACCAGTCAAAAAATCATTAAAAATCGATGCATCGTTCAAATTGGGNGCTTTTGCAACTGCTTGAGCTGCCAAAACGACTAAATCATTTACAAAAACATAATCCTGAAGGAAATATGTTTTGAATATATTGGGCGGCAAGGAACCATCGCCTAACTGTGAAACAAATGGATGATAAGTCATCAATTCCCAGAGATCACAATATTTTGCTTTCAGATCAGAAGTTAATGTCACTTTCCAGAACCTTTTTTACTTTATTTAGTAGAAAATTTATCTGTGAAAGCAGCTTTCGGATCTAGATTTACATCTATAATATCCCTCGCTTTCATCCAGTTAGAAAAAGATACCCACCTAACCTCTTCTTGNGTCCCAAACCTNCCGTTCTTTCCCTTCCATAAATCCTGNAGCAGATCTGCCCCGGGCCTATCGATATCTTCATCTATCTCAGGAGCATATTTCTTTAGGATATCAACACCGGCTTGCGGATCNGANATGGCATCAGTGTACCCNTTNCCAACAGCTCGGGTGAATTTTTGGACCACNTCGGAATTTTCTGACAAATAGTTTTCACTCGTCACCATCACCAATTCGTAATAGTCTGGAACACCCCATTCTTCCATCCGCATAACATTAACAGGATGTCCTTCGTTTTTAAGAAGTATGCTCTCATGAGTAAAATAAGCTCCAATAATCGCATCTACTGTTTCAGATATCATAGACGACCCCAATTCCCATCCTACATTCACTAGTTCTATATCATCCAGTCCGCTTAGACCATCAGACTCAAGCATGGTATTCAAGGCATCTTCATTCCAAGGGATACCTGGATATCCTACNTTTTTNCCTTTCANATCTTTCGGGGTTTTGTTTCCAGAAGACTGTAATGCCATCATNGAGTTCAGTGGGTGCTGCACCATACCCAAAACTGANATTATTGGAACNCCTTCCGAACGGGCTATCAGAACATCAGGTTGGTAATTCATACCAAACTCATCTGCACCCGAAGCTACCGTTTGTAAAACTGTAGAAGGATCCGANGGAGTATATATTTCAACTTCTAGATTTTCATNTTCAAAATAGCCCTTTTCCTGAGCAATGTATAACCCGATGTGATTAGCATTTGGATACCAATCCAATGCAAGTTTCACTTGAACAATTTCTGTTGAGTTATTGCAAGAGAAATTCAAGCAAGCTAACACTGTTAGCAAGATGAATCCCATTAATCTATTTTTCATCTATCATCCTTTATGAATTCCTATTCTGTAAATTTAATTTCTCCTNNCATGGGACCACGGCACAAACACCTTCTCTAAATAGGTAATTAAAGCAAATAACCCTACCCCTATAAAAGATAGAATGATGATCGCTGCAAATACTCGCTCNGTTTGAAATTGTGGCTTTGATCGNATCATCAGATACCCAAGTCCTTCGCTNGAACCAACCCACTCACCGATTACCGCACCTATCACGCTGATNGCTATGGCAACTCTAAGACCTGAGAACAAATAGGGAAGCGAGGATGGGATCATAATTTTCGAAAATACTTGAGCTTTTTTTCCCCCTAATGTATGCATTANCTTTTGGATATCAGGATCGATAGATTTCATGCCATCTACNGTATTAACCACNATAGGAAAGAAACTGATCAAAGCTACCACTATTATTTTAGGTGCCAATCCATANCCAATCCAAACCAATAACATAGGAGCTATAACAATAATTGGTACCGTTTGGGAAGCGATTATAAACGGATATAAAGCCTTNTCAACCGTCTGTGAAAGACAAATAGCGGAGGCTAATATAACACCCACAACCAAAGCTAAAAAAAATCCCAAAATAATCTCTTCTAGAGTTACTACAGTATGCCTCAAAAGCATACCGTAATCGTTATATATAGTAGTTGCCACAGAAGATGGNGAGGGTAACAGCCAGCTAGGTATTTCTTNTATTTTCACAAGTAATTGCCATGCCCCGACAATCAAACATACTATTCCAAAAGCTGGGCTCCATTTGACCAACCAATTTATCATCAGNTAATCCTGATCCCATAGAAAGGAAAGTATTTTAGATTTCAATTCGACAAATGAACTGTCATTGACGATCTCTCGGTCTCTCGGTCTTGAATATGGAACTTTTTCTACTGAATTAATTCGGCCAGGTCGGGAGGTCATCACATAAATTCTGTCCGAAAGCATAATGGCTTCATCCACATCATGAGTGACCAATAAAACAGTTTGCTGTATCCCATCCAGCAAATCCAGCANCCACATCTGCAGGCGAGACCTATTTAATGCATCGAGGGCGCTAAATGGTTCATCAAGGAGAAGAATATCTGGTTCGGTCATTACAGTCCTGAGAAATGAAGCCCTTTGCTTCATACCCCCTGACAGAGTATGTGGGTAGTTTGATTCAAAGCCAGATAACCCAAAGGATTGAAAATATGGTTCAACCATTTGATAAGACTGCCTCTTTGATACACCTTTGATTTCCAAACCAAGGATGACATTGTCTTTTACTGAGCGCCAAGGCAGCAGAAGGTCCTTTTGCTGCATATATCCCACTGANCCCAACCTGGAAGCAAAATCCAACCCATTTATATTGATGTCACCTTCATCAGGCTCATCAAGGCCAGCAAGAATGTTAAGAAGCGTACTTTTTCCGCAACCACTCGGACCTAATACAGATATGATTTCAGCTTTCTCAATCGATAAATCCACCCCGTCCAAAATTTTCAACGGGTTTCCGTCCTGATAAATGGTCTTCTCAAGACCAGTAATGCTTATGTGGTTATCTACTATTTTTTCCATTCAAATTTGGTCTCTAATTAAAAAATCAAAAAAAAACCGCCCACTATGTGGCGGCCAGGATATTTTTTGATTTTTTAATTGGGATCCCTCCGCTGGCATTACCCAGATCAGGTATTTAATGGGTCGACAACATCAGCGTTGCCCTCTCAGCCTGGCCGTTCCAAGCTCCCCCAATTTGGTTTAAATTTTTAATGGTCGGATTCTAGCATAAAATCACTAGAAAAAATGTGATTACTAGGAAGTTTCCAATATATCGCGATGCCGAGGCGAAGGAGGCAGTGCCATAAGAACCAATAACATAGACACAATTGACGCTACTGCGAATCCCAAAAAAGCCCATTCATAACTACCCGTTCTATCGTATACAAGCCCAGATACTACTGGACCAACAATAATCCCTAACATCTGAATACTGCTTCTAAAGCCAGAAATTGTTGCGAATGCTTTTCTCCCGAAATAGTCGGCGATAATGGATTGCGGTATTACAGAGATTCCCCCTTGAGAGATTGAATAGGCAACCAATCCGGGAATGGAAGAGGACAGGGAATCGGCTGTAGCTAGTAACACAATAGATAAAGTCATGAATAGTAGCGAAATGGCCATCATATAACGCCTATTAAAATAATCTCCCAAGTAACTGAGACCGAAGCGTCCTGGAATACTGACGACGCCAACCGAACCTGCATACGCTGCAGCCTCTATGGGGCTAGCTCCCAATCCAACAAAATACGGAACCAAATGAAGTCCAACCCCTCCAGTAACTAGAGACCTCGCCATTATCGATAAAGATAAAAACCAGAAACTCGAAGTCTGAAGAGCCTCTCGAGCCGTGAAGTCAACTTCAAAATCTTCATTCTCGCCGAGTTTCCCGTTGGAGATTTTCTGAGAAATTATTTGTCCATCGGGCAAGAATCCGTATTGCTCCGGCCTGTGCCTCATCAAAGCAGCGACAGGAACACCAACAAATATGACAAAGATGCCTACGTAAATCGAAGCATCCCTCCACCCATAGACATCAATAGCCCACCCCAAGGCTGGCACCAACAACCCTCCTAACCCCACACCGGACCACATGATTCCAAATGCCAATCCTCTTTTTCTATTGAACCAATTTGCGACGGCAGCCGAGGCCGGCACGTGCATTCCAAGGCTGTTCCCCAACGTTATGCCAAGAATATAAACCAGCATAAATGTAACGAGACCACTAACCTGACTTAATAAAATGAAACCCAATCCCATCACGGGTATCCCTACTAACATCAATTTTCTTGGGCCCAGTCTATCAACCGCCCACCCTTCTACAGGCCCGATAAATCCAGCTTCAAGCCTAGCTAGGGAGAACACTGCCGACACGGTGGTTCTACTCCAACCAAATTCCTTGCTCAAAGGAATAATGAAGTTGCCAAATCCGTGAAAATTAATTCCAGATGACATGGCCATAACAAAAGCCCCACCAATGCAAATCCACCACCCATAGAAAAACTTTAATCTGTTCTGTCCANGATTCACTGAAGTATCTGGAGTCTGATCTGAGTCAGNCAGNCTNTCTTCTTTTCTAGAGGTCAATTGTCATCATTTCAATAATAAATATCTGTGTATTTGGTATGGAAGTTTAACACTGTCNGAATCTAAAAACTTAGAANGATGTTGCNATTAGCAAAGTTTCAATGTTTCCAGNACTAATAAATCTGGTATTCTGTGTCTGGGTGAGAATCTGTAATGACAAACTCTAATTCAAACACGACTAGGCCGAATCTATTGGCGCTATTGGAAGATCATGGACTTAGAATTACGGCTCCAAGACAGAAAATAACAGATTATATCCATGCTGCTGCCGAATGGTTCACCGCTGAGCAAATGGNAGATGATCTATCNAATGTATCCCGNGCTACTGTATTTCGAACTCTAAAAATTCTACTGGAAGCAAACGTTATATGTCGTCTTTCTATTCCAGGTGGAAATCCTAGATATTCACTCTCTCANGTAGATCACCATCATCATACTGTCTGNGTATCATGTGGGAAGGTCGGAGAGTTTAAAGCCTCGACTGTTGAAAGATTATTGAAAGGTATNGAGTCAGACATACCNGGNNCAATTGTCGGTCATAACATAGAGTTCTACATCAAATGCGACGTCTGTGTCTGAGAGNAAAATTTTTCATAAACAGCACANCATAGAAAAATCGCAAACGAAATCAAAGTCATTACAGGTCCTGAAGGAAGATCGAAATAATAGGATACATACAAGCCAACCACTGTAGAAAACAACCCGAAGACTATTCCTAAAAGCATGGCTCTCGTGAACCTCCGCATCACCATCTGAGANGCAGCNGCAGGAGTTATCAACAACCCTACAACCAAAACCACTCCAACTACATGCAAAGTAACAACAATGGATATGCCTAACAAAATTAGAAACATATAATTTAAAGCCCCTGCATTTAAACCTGCCACGACAGACCCTACAGGATCAAATCCAGAAAAAATAAGTTGCTTGTGGAAGGTTACAAGAGCAACTAGCACGAGAACAGTTAATACAAACGAAANCAACATATCAACCCTAGACACCCCCAAAATCTGTCCAAGTAATATATCCTCAATGCTTACAGTAAGACCGCCAACCAGAGACATCAAAACTAACCCTAAAGAGAACAATCCTGCGAACATAACCCCGACGGCTGTATCCACACTGACATTTTTCTTGTGAATTAAATAACCAACTGACACTGCAACAACAATCGCCATAGGCACAGAACCCAAAAAGGGGGANAGACCAAGGATTAGGGCAATCACTATTCCTGGCATAACCGCGTGAGCCATAGCGTCACCCATAAAACCCATACCCCTAATAACTACATAGGCACCTAAAATCGGGCATATAATCCCAACCATACTTGATACAAATAGAGCTCGCAGCATAAAGTCATATTGGAACGGTTCAAGGATGATGTTAATCATGGTGGTGACCTAAAGAATGACTCAAAAACATCCCGGGATGCGATCCATATAATTCTTCCAAAACCGCGGGAGTAAATGCTGTGTCCGGAGGTCCTTGAGCGCATACATGCCTATTAAGACATATGACCTCATCGAATCGATCCGCTAGGGTATTGAGATCATGAGTAGCAATTANTATAGTTTTNCCTTGCTCTTTTAATTCTCTAAGCATATCGATCAACCCGAATTGAGATGCCACATCCACTCCGCTGAAAGCCTCGTCTAAAAGCAATATATTCGCTTCCTGACATAAAGCTCTGGCTATAAAAACTCTTTGCCGCTGTCCTCCTGACATTTCGCTAATTAACTGGTCCTTGTAATTCCACATATCTACNCGTTCCAAAGCAGATCGAACCTTCTCCANGCTTNTTTTTCTTGAAAATGCTAAGAGAGANTTGTTTTTTACAANACCCAGGTCAACCACTTCTTGGGCTGTCAANGAAAATCTCCAATTAACGTTTTCTCTTTGAGGTATATAGCTGATAGNACCTNTTGAATCTTTGGGNGGCAGGCCATTAACAAATATCGAACCATGGACTATATCTTGGATCCCAGCGATGGCGTTGAATAAGGTACTTTTTCCCCCGGCATTGGGGCCTACCAAAGCAGATAAAATCCCCTTGCCTACGGAAAATGTAACGTCATCCAAAACTAAATTACCGTTAAATTCCACACATGCTCCCACAGCTCTTATTGCACATGTGCAATTGGAACCACACCTCAAACAACGATCTTCGATATCTACTTTGGAAAACTTCCCTTGATTCTTCATGTTGCCATAACTACAATTATTCTATTGAGACTCAGTATCAATTAAGGGTATAGATTATATGTCCCAGTCACAAATGGTGTCAATTAAAACAAAATCATCATCGGCTATATTTCTCCACCCAGTCCCATAAAACATCAGCCCTGAGTTTCCCGTTTCCGACAGCAGGGTCTATTGCACATCGGCAGGNCCTTGTATAGGACCCNATTGTTTGCAATTCAGTTCTTTTCTCTTTCCATTCCCACGGAGATCCGTTAGCTGCAACAAANACCTGTTCACAAAGGTTTCTGGTTACTGGGACCGCTTTATAAAATCGCCTCGACCACGATGAACCACCAAATACCCAAAATCCATCCCAGAGTTCCTCACTCNCCATTCCGCGTCTTAGATGAGNATTAACATTAAAGCGCTCCNTCTGCAATTCAGATGGAGNTGCCCAGACTGATTGCAGAATCTGATCAACGTGGATAAAGCCAATAAAATAGAACCCGAAATTATCTGTTGGTTCACCTGCTTCCCAATATTGCAATCTAGATANAAACAAAAGGAAGTCTCCTCTTGTCACATTTCTCATTCCCATTGCCCGGGGATTAACCTCACAATTATCCCCGTATGTGTAAGTATCGAACTCAGGATCACTGTGCACGGTAGCACCAACCATGTTTTTGGGAATGTAGCTAGATAAATCCTGTTCAGGATCGTAATGCGATTTTAAGTTTCGATATTCCATCCCATGACTGGAAGGCAACTGCCTATCTTCTGGTATCGGTATGAATTCAAAAGTCTGATCACTAAAAATTGGGCTACAGAAACTGTGACTGGCATTAGAACCAACATTAATGACATAAATCTTACCCGACATTTTTTGATTCCTTGCCGNTTATACGAATGCCAATTTCTCCAATAGACATCTGAATTTCATCTAGCGTGTCCTGATCTTCTTCGAACTGGAGTGCTTCCTCTAGTACAGCAAGAGATTTTTNCCCCCCTATCATCCCTAAGGCCCAAGCGGCATGTATGCGAACTAGACTTTCGGTGGTTTTTAAAGCGANNGATAGTGCCGTTATTGCATTGGGATCGCCATTGTTCCCTAAAGCAACACATGCATTTCTTTTTAACCCAACCAGCTTGGTTCTTTTTATAGGACTATCTTTATATTTTCTACTAAATTCAGCCTGATCCATATTCAATATTTCGACCAGATCTGGTGTAGAAAAGCCAGGCCTTTGCTGAAACGCACCAAGATTACTCTTTAAAGCTTTTTTGTTAACAGGNCACACGTCCTGACAGATATCACAACCAAAAATCCAATCCCCCATTAGGGTTCTCAATTTCCTAGGAATGANNCCTCGGAGTTCNATGGTTAGATAAGAGATACATTTTTCATTATCTATCACATAAGGGGCTACAATTGCTCCGGTTGGGCAGTCATCTATACATTTCACACAGTTACCACAGGTTTTTTTCAGTGGGTTATCCGGTTTTAAATACAAATCAGTAATCACTTGGGATAGAAAAACCCATGAGCCATGGGTTGGAGTCAATATATTGGTGTTTTTACCAAACCAACCTACCCCGGACCTTCGTGCAGCAGCCCTATCATTCATTGGCCCATCATCTACAAAAATCCGAGTGCTTATATCTCTGCCAGAGATATCTTGTAGTTTTATGCAAAACTCCTTTAGTTTAGATTTAAGGACTTTATGATAGTCATCTCCCCATGCATATCTTGCTACTCGTCCATTCTTAAATGTTCCTGCATCTGGATCCGTTGTTAGGTAACTTGTCGCTAGGGATATTACCGATCTAGCATTATCTAGAAGAAGTTGCGGACGATTCATCTTTCGTACCCGTTCTTTTGTGTACCAGTTATACCCCTCCATGTGCCCATCATCTATACGCTTAATGGCAGCCTTTTCATCGCTTTTAAAAGGTTCAGAATCTGTTATACCAACAAGGTCAAACCCAAGNGAAAAGGCACATTCTCTAACTTGATCCTCTAGATTTACATTACTGAGAGACAATTTAAATCTCCTCTTGAATTATAGATATCCGTGCCATCGTATTGACACCTCTCATATTTCAGCCATATCATCACCGCATCCCACTATACGTATCTCGTTATTATGGAGCATCTATTGACCAACCCGTCGGATNGGGTTTTCAGCTCTACGAACCATTCTAATCACATTCGACTAGTGGATAAACCATTAAGATTATTCAGATAAAATTTTGAACATTCCATCCGGAAGAAAATTTAGACTATATCTAATTTAAATGAATTCAATTTGAGGAGTTGGAAATGTCAAATCTTCGCGAATTAAGAAGGACTTATGGATTTGACGAAGTATCAATTGCTCCGGGGACCGTAACAGTTAACCCTGAAATGACAGATACCTCATTTAAGTTAGGCGATGTGAGTATCAACATACCAATTCTAGGGTCAGCCATGGATGCTGTGGCCAACCCNTATTTTATCGGCAAAATGCACGAACAAGGCGCACTAAGCGTAATGAACTTGGAAGGGGTACAAACTCGGTACGAAGATCCTGAAGGTGTACTTGCAGAAATCGCAGACACTCCAAATGACATGGTTACTACCGTAATGCAAAAAGTCTACTCANCACCAATAAAAAAGGCGCTTATCGGAAGAAGAGTTGAAGAAATAAAGGCAACAGGTTCAAAATGTTCCGTTTCTGTAACCCCAGCATACACAAAATCGTATGCTCCACTAGCAGTTGAAGCGGGGGCAGATATGATTGTGGTTCAATCTACAGTGACTACCGCTCGACATTCTTCCAACAGCATAAAAGGTCTCCAATTTCCTGAGTTACTTGAAATGGTGAAAGTGCCNATTTTGGTCGGCAACTGTGTAGGGTACGATGTCGCCACTGAAATAATGGAGACTGGTATACACGGTATCCTCGTTGGAGTTGGACCAGGCGCAGCATGTACTACGAGAGAGGTCACGGGAGTTGGAATACCCCAAGTGACGGCCACTATGGATTGCGCGCTAGCAAGAGATGATTTTTTCCAGAGAACCGGCAAATACATACCGATCATAACCGACGGTGGGATCAGAACCGGAGGGGAACTTTGTAAAGCAATCGCAAGTGGAGCCGATGCAGTGATGATAGGAACCCCTCTCGCTCAATCGAAGGAAGCACCAGGAAAGGGATTTAATTGGGGAATGGCCAGTCCACACCCGGCATTACCTCGGGGTACGAGGGTTAATGTCGGCGTCAAAGGAACTCTCAAAGAACTNTTTTATGGTCCTTCCTCAGTATCNAATGGTACCCAAAATTTGGTCGGNGCACTCAAAGCCTGTATGGGCATGGTAGGAGCNCGNAATATCAAAGACATGCATTCTGTAGAAGTCGTAGTGGCTCCCTCAATAAAAACTGAGGGTAAACATTACCAACTTGGTTTAGAGTAAGGACCGATAGNATTAATTACATACACTAGCAGACCTNCTCAACGTATATGAATAAGCAGCTATCTGATTTCTAAAAGCACTGCCCGTTCGTTATTACTAAGATCTTTCAAAACTGTAGTTATGGCAGACGGAAAAAATTGTTGAGATNATTTGACAGCTTCAGCCGCTTGATCAGAATCTATTTCAAACAATATGACCGATGGATTGGACATTTTATCTACCGCTTGAAAGAGTAANTTTTTTATCAATTCNAGCCCATCNTATCCTCCATCCAAAGCCACCATCGGTTCCTTTAATACCTCTTCCTGGAGGGAGGTCAATTTATCACTCCTGATGTAAGGCGGATTACTAACCAATATATCGATTTTGTCTATAATCGGTTCAAGTAAGTCACCACGCCTCAATTNGACTCTTGAGTACAACCCATGAGTTCTCCTATTNTCATCTGCGATTACTAAAGCAGCTTCACTGATATCTACAGCTANTACGCTAGCAGTAGGAATATTCAAAGCCAACGAAACCGCTATAGCTCCACTTCCTGTTCCCACATCCACTATCGAAATTTCGTTTTTATCCANCAACTTGGCTTGAACGATAGCTGCATCAACCAAAAGCTCCGTTTCTTGCCTTGGAATCAACACATCTTCTGAGACAGCAAATGGCAATCCATAGAATTCTTTGACCCTNGTAATGTATGCAAGAGGCTCCCTCTGAGTCCTTCTTTTTACCAAAGAAGCAATATTGCCTGAATCCTCGATGGAGACATCTTCGTCTAAATCTTGGAACATAGTAGCTCTGTCAATCTTTAATACGTACCTAAGTAAGACTTCTGCTTCCAGTTTAGCGTCAAGTGAGCCTATTTTCATAAGCTCTTCACTTGCNACATTAAGGGTTTCTTTGACGTTCACAAACTGGCATTCTCCAATTTATGAGCTTGCTCCACNTGGACCAAAGCTTCGATGAACTCCATCAAATCTCCATCCAGTACCTGTTCAAGGTTATAGCTTGTGAGGCCTATNCTATGATCTGTGATCCTGCCTTGTGGNAAATTATAGGTCCGAACTCTTTCTGAACGATCTCCGGAGCCTACTTGAGACCTCCGAGTATCAGTGATCTCTTGCTGCTGTTTTTCTATCTCCGCTGCAAGTAATCTTGACCTAAGCACTGCAAGGGCTTTTTCCTTATTTTTATGTTGAGACCTCTCATCNTGACATGTTGTGACAAGGCCACTAGGAATATGTTTAATCCGAACGGCAGTAGCGACCTTTTGTACATTTTGTCCACCATGACCACTCGCATGGTATATATCTATCTGAATATCTTCTTGGTTGATCTCAACATCTACCTCTTCGGCTTCAGGAAGAACCGCTACTGTAGCAGCAGATGTATGTATTCTTCCACTGGATTCAGTGGTCGGAACTCTCTGAACTCTATGAACACCACTTTCATGCTTTAATTTGCTGTAAGCCTGATCCCCTCTAACCTGAAAAGTGATTTCCTTTAGCCCTCCAATCCCTGTGGAATTTGAATCTATTACCTCCAATTTCCAATTCAATCGCTGAGCCAACCGGGAATACATTCTATATAGATTTGAGGCAAATAAACCCGCCTCTTCTCCGCCCGTCCCAGCTCTAATTTCAATAATTACATTTTTATCGTCATTAGGATCTGTTGGAACTAAGGCGATACGCAGTCTTTCTTCAACATCTTCTTTATTTCCTTCAAGAGTCGCCTGTTCCTCTTTAGCCAGCGATAATATCTCAGAGTCCGATTCAGATCTAAGCATCTCCCGCAAATCAGCTATCTCTTTAATAACTTCTCTGTACTCTCGAGCGAGTTCCACAACTTCTCTCATTACCGACTGTTCTTTGGCATACTGCTGAACTTTGGTGTAATCAGTCACCACCTCTGGATCTGCCAATAATTTGTTCAATTCCTCATATTTTTCTTCAACCGAGGAAAGCCTTTCTAACATCATTTCATCCTGAAAGTTGAATTTGTGATAACTATGAAATCAAAGAGTAAT
>PAON01000052.1:0-12800 GCA_002708495.1 Dehalococcoidia bacterium
TACCCATTTGTCAGGTTGTAATGCATTTGGATAATGTAAGTGCATGTCAGTATTTAGAGTAATNACATCACCNGATCGTTTCCAAGGAAANAGCAAAGGAATCTTTCTTGGTTCTCCTTTTTNNCCTCCTCCAAAGTCTTCCGGGGCNAGTATCANCCATTCTGAGATTGTATAGTTGAAAGGGTCATTCGCCACATGNACAACTTTCACNTCTTCCTCGGTCCATGGGTTAGTCCATTTGTCTATCATTTGTCCTGTTCTTGGATCGGTATAAAAGATAACCTCTTTATTTAATCGTCTGATGCTACCGTCTTCTGCTGCCGGCATTAAGCGAGTGCATAAAAAAGTCTCAAATCCACACAGNTGTTTAACTGCTTCACCTGGTCTTACCCCNAATATTTGTCCAGTCGTATAGCAGATTGATTCTTTTTCTGAATCTAGATCAGCTTGAATTCTTGCCCAAGCGTCTCGATTCCAGGTGTTGGATTGGAAATTGATTTCAGTTTCAAATTTTATCCCCATTTTAGTCTCCTTATTATTGTGATTCTCTGATCAAATAGTTAATNATCAATTGTCTAGTCTCAGGGTCTTTAATNCCNTCGACTCTCATCCTGTTTGCAGGAATATAATTCTCAGGATCTGATATGAAAGCATCGATTGTTTCTGGTGTCCAGATCAATCCGTTGTTACGCATTTCTATTAATGATTTNGANTAGGTGAAATTTTCACCCACCGCAGCTGGCTTACCAAGAATCCTATATAAACTAGGNGCCATTCTAGCTCGGTCATCTTNCCTAAGNGAGTGNCAGAANCTACATTTCCCGCCTTCCCAGCTATCAAATGCTTGTTTTTCNAGTAACTTATCTTCNGCAGTTGCTTGATCAGAATANAAATCATAGTAGTTAGGAAGATCTAAGTCCTTGACCAAGTTCTCAATCTNGTCTTCAGGCAGATTAACTGTTGTAGAAAAAGGGAAGGCNCCNAAGATTAAATAAGGTAAATAACANGCNANAGCAAACAAAATCACTACCAATAACCAGTGNGTTGCTCTTGCATTAATAAAGTAGTTTCTCATCGTTGTTAGGCAAAAATATTGATACTGATGACTCTGTATNTAAGCAAATGATAGATTCTAAANAATANAATGAAGANGATCAGNATGAGNTAAAAAAAGGCAAAAACACTNTGCAGATACCCGNANGTTACCCAAAGAGAATGATTAACTGTGTCTGTGCCTGGNAGAAACTGAATCAACCCATCTGACCACGCTGTAAAAATACCAGATANTCCTTGTGCAATAAATGATATATANAGCATGAATTGAAGGATATGAATTTGAGTGTAAGCCTGATCGGGGAGTAATCGCTGAGTATTTTGAGGAGGGAAATACATCCATAGATAAACCCGAAGGGAACTAAACACAAGTAACAGTGAGCCCATAACCAAATGGAAACTCCTTAAGATTTCACGTTCGGGTGACTCAGTCGGGACTCTGGGTGTTTCAGACATATTAAAGAACACTATCACAAACAGAATCAAGACCAACCAACTGGTTAGAGAAGATAAACGTTGTCCAAATTGATTGTCCATGTGAAATCCTAAATCTTATTTATAAAGCCTTTAAATTTATTTGCAATGGATTCAGTGTCTAAATCCAANNCTAGATTCTTACCCAGAATTACTTGNGTTTGTGAGTTTGGATTAATTTCTTTTGCGCGNTTGAAAAAGGGGTACATCACATCGTCTTTTGCACACATTATTAAACAAGGTTGCTGTATTTTTTTATAAGTATCAATGTCAGAGTATTCCCAAACTGCANGATGCATTTGTTCTGCAGAATGATGTGCTCTCAANGCATCCAAAGTTTCTCTTTGCCTAAGATCTAAATCATTTTTTGCGCCAAGAATNTCCCCTGCAAGATGCCAGGCTTTTTCAAGATGAGAGCCATCCTTTGTTGGGCTCCAATTAGAACTAATATTTTTTTTCATTTCCATTTTTTCCTCTGCAGTTGCTAGAAAAGGACCCACAAGGGTTAATGATTTGACTGATTGTTCTTCCATGAGCGAGATTTGCATAGCTATTGAAGCTCCAGTGTGATGACCAAATAAATGATAATCATTAATTTCAAGAGAATNAATGGCCTCAATTAACCAAGNTGAATAGTCCTTAATCATAGGCTCGTCTGTGGGGTTAANGCTTTGACCAAACCCAGGAGTGTCAATGGCNACTGCATTCATTCCTTCCAGNGAATGCATTAATTTTTCAAACATTAATGAAGAACTGGGTGTTTGATGTAAAAAGACAATNGGATCGCCTTGCCCTTCAGTATATCTATAATGGCATTGCCCACCTGATGTGTCGACGTAACCTTTTTTTATCATTACACCGTCTCTTTGTTGTCACCGAAGTATTCACCTGGGGATTTAATCCTGACAAAAATGGCACCAAACAAGATTACTGCATGTGTAAAGCAGATAAGCAGGAACGGTCCTTTGGGACCAAAAGTATCAAATAATAAACCACCTACTGAAGTTGCAACCAGTATCCCGCAAGCGCCAAAGAATGCGCTGACACCAATGACACTTCCTCTTTCTCTTACTGGAGCTTCTTGCCCAATTAAACTAGCCGTGGCGATCACCGTCCCAATGGCACTGGCAGAAATTAGTATAAAAATCGGTAAATAAGAATAATTCAGTGGCGTATCAACAAAAACTATTAACCCATAAGCTATGACCCCAAGCGCCATTGCAACTACCATTGCCGTTACTCTGTTGATTCGATCGATAATTGATCCAAAAAGAAAAGCCCAGACAATACTTAGAAGATTTGTGATTACAATCACAGGCACAACTTGTTTAAACGCTTCACCTGTTGTAAGTCCTAAATCAATCGCACTGGTTGCCGCCCACAGCGAAATAAAAATCCCATTAACTGAAACATCAGCACGAGCTAAAAGTGTTGCTGCGAAAGCCAGAGAAATCCTAGGGTTCCTCATGGATTCTATCGCCGTGGCCATTAGATGCTTAAAGCCTAGTTTTTCTTTTTGATTTTCTGGTGTACCTCCTTTTAATCCAACTGCAAATATCAGGCCAGATAAAAACGCGAGGCCTGCAACAAATAACATCGTAAAACGGCCAGCAGTTATAGGGTCATAGCCCATATTAGTGAACACTGTTGGTAGCCTTCCCAGAAACGCAGCAAAGATAGCAACCCCAAGCGCATTAAGAACTGAATGAAGACTTACAAATTTTCCTCTTGATTGTTCAGTTGGGTAATCATTAACAATAATAGCCAATACTGAGGAGAGCGCAGCGGCACCTATAGCAAAAATAGATCTGTAGATGTATAGCTCATTCATATTTTCTGCATAAGGAAACAATGCAAAGCCCAATGCCACCACCATTGTTCCAAAAACCATTACTGGCCTTCGACCAATTCGATCAGATAAGATGCCAAAGAAAGACACTAAAATTATGGCAATAATTTCTTGCATAAAAGCAAGGCTGCCACTAACGGTTCCTTGTTCAGACCTTGGTATTTCTAGAACCACACTGAGTATGTATGGCTGAATGAAATTTAATCCAGCCAGAATACCAATACAAATGATGCAAGCATAAAGGTAAGTGACGGCATTAAATCTAGATATACCTTCAGACAATTTTATCGGACCAATTGTTGTATTCACCGTGTCTCCTTGACTGAATTATTGTTATCTTTTTTTGATTTTATGAAGTTATAATAACTAACTAATTTTAACAATGTATAAAAATTATGGCTAATAGATTGGAAGGTAAAGTTGCTCTTATAACTGGTGGGGCTTCAGGTTTTGGTAAGAAAACTGCAGAAATGTTCAAGGCCGAAGGAGCAGTGGTTTATATCTCAGATATTAATCAGCAGGGTGGCGAAATAGTGGCAGAGGAATTTGATCTAAATTTCTTACACCATGATGTCACTAACACAGCAGACTGGGAAAAAGTTGTAGACCATATCCAAGGTGCTGAAGGAAAATTAAATATACTGGTCAATAATGCTGGTATCGGCTTCATGGGAGATGTTGAGGCAACAACTGTTGAAGAATGGGATTGGGTTCATAAGGTTGATTTAGATTCTGTATTTTATGGCTGTAAATATGCAATACCGCTTATGAGAGATTCTGGGAATGGCTCTATAGTCAATGTTTCTTCTATAGCTGGAATAGTCGCAGGCCATAATTTTGCTGCTTATAACAGTGCTAAAGCAGCCGTCAGGCACCTTTCAAAATCTGTTGCTCTTCATTGTGCGAGAACAACAAATTTAGTGAGATGTAATAGTATTCATCCAGTGTTTGCCAAAACTGAAATGATGAAATCGTTTTTTGCAAATCCTAGTGATGAACTAGTTCAAAAATTAGAAAAACAAATCCCAGCGAGAAGCCTTGCTGATGTAGAAGATGTTGCTAATGCAATCTTGTTTCTTTCGTCTGATGAATCAAAATTAATCACTGGAAGTGAGTTAGTGATTGATGGAGGCTTATCTGCTCAATAAGCTCTTATTCTAAAGACCTATTTGTTTCACTTGACCAATGGAATAGGATCAAGCACCCAGTTTTTTTCAGTTTTTCTATCAGGGCATGGAATAGCAAATGCAGTCTCATGTTGCTGTTGTTGCATTTGATTTACATCTATTTTATAACCTTTGGCTTTAAATCCTTCTAAGGTACTTCTGTACGTACCAATAATTAGGTCAGCTGGCACCAATATTTCCTTGGTTTTTACAGGGGGTGTAACCACCGGTCTAAGATCACTCATTACAGCGATATCTTCATTGGCAATAATCATGTTTCTTTCCATGACCATTGCATCCATGTTTTCATCCAAAAGCCAGTTTCTCAAATTGACAAAAAAGATTTTGGTTTGAGACTGATTGATGGGTTGTTCAAAAAAGTATTGATGAAACCAATTAATATCTTTTTTAGTGTGAATTTGAGTAATTAATGTATTCGGGCCATGATAGCCACCAAAAACAGTCAAGTCTCCTGATTCTTGTCTTGCCTCATCCCCATAGAGCTCTTTGTCTAAAGGCGGGGCGTCAAATAGTTGAGCAAAGTCTGCTCCCCAATCGGTATCCGTTATTTGTGTTGGATTAACTTGGTAGTCATTCTTAGTTCCCTCAAATCCATGGGTTGGATGAATAAATTCGTTATGAGCAGGGTCCAGGCCATTTTCAATAGATCGCTCATAGTTATAGTTAATGTCTATTGTTATGGTTTTATTAGCTCGCCAACCTTCCGCTGTGTATTCTTCAATTTCATAAAGAGGCGGCCGATCTTTTTCAGGCAAATCCCCTAAGAAAGCAAACACAATGTCATATTTCTCTTGCACAGGGTAGCTATCAACTTTAGCTCTGGCAGGAATTTTGCTGCCTGGCCCCAATGATGGAATCATTGTGCATTTTCCAGATCCATTAAAGCGCCAGCCATGATAAGAGCAAGCAATAGTATTGTCCTCTGGATGGCAGAGACCACCTGCTAATGACCCACCTCGATGACAACAGACATTGCTTAAACAGTGTGCGTCTCCATTACTGTCTCTAAAGGCAACAAACTCAAGACCAAGAATGGTTACCTTTACAGGTTTATCTTGGAGTTCATTACTTAAACAAACTGGGTACCAGAAATTAATATACATATTATTTATTGTCCTTTAAATAGATTATATGTCTATAAAGTTTCTTATCAAAACCTAATTTCGTAACGAAATGTAACTGAGCTTTAAAGTAGTTTTCTTTTTAAGACTTTATAGTTGGAATGGGGTCTAATACCCACCCTTTCGTTTTTCTTCGATTAGGACTGGGTATTGCATAAGCATGACTCATTCTGGTTCGACTAACTTCATCGGAGTTAATTCTCCAACCCTTTTGTTGCCATTCATCAAGCAACTCTCTGTATCGTTTTATTGGTTGGTCCATGGCCACAAAGAATTCATTTTTTATAGTTTCTGGAGTTAATTGTGGGTGCAGATTTATTAGAACATCACGGTCTTGAAAGGCCACAACCTGATTGCGTTCCATTACTGTCTCATCATGCTCCGGCTCAATGAGAAAGTTTCTCGTATTAACAAGAAACAGGTTGGTATGTGACTCATCTATGGGTGTTTCATACATGTACTGATGAATAAAAATATCTGGTGTTGGATGGATCTGCGTCCATAGCATTGATATTCCATGGTGCCCTGTGCCTGCCTCAATTACGGCATTCTTGTCGCGGCCAGAAGCTTTTCTCATTGTCTTTTCCTTCAGTGGAGGGGCATACATTTCATTAAAGAACCCAGTGCCCCATTTAGTGTTTTTGATATTAATTGAGGGTGATTTGTAATCATCATCTTCACCTGAAAAGCCATGGGTAGGGTGCACAAACTCATTATGTGCACCGTCAATACCATTTTCTATGGAACGCTTATAATCAATATCAAATTGAAAATATTGTGTGGTAGTCCGCCAGCCTTCTTGTTCATATTCATCAACTGTCATAATTGGGCATCGTTCTTTCTCAGGTAAATCACCAAGAAAACAGAACACAAGACCGTATAATTCTTTTGTGGGATAAGAGTCTACTTTAACTCGTGAGGGAATTTTTTTACCTTTACCCAATGAAGGAATCTTTTGACATTTACCTTCTCCATTAAATTGCCAGCCATGGTAAGGGCATTGAATGCAATCTTTAACAATTTTTCCACCTGCTAAAGAACCCCCTCGATGAACACAAACATCATTTAAACAATGCACATTGCCTTTGGTGTCTCTAAACAGTACAAAATTTTGTCCCAGCATTTTTTTCTTAACTGGTGATTCAGTGATGTTTTGGCTCTGATCTGCCACATACCAGAAATTGATATACATTAGTCCTGCTTTCGTTGCTCTTGATTAAGCCTTTGTTTTTCTCCCTCAGGCGCGACCAGAGGTGGTTTATAGAATACTCTTCTTAGCGATACCATCACTAAACTATAACACTCCCTGGGTCATAATGAAAAAGCCCCAATTCCTCTTCATTCTTGTGATCTTCTTTAGAATATTTATCCGGGTCACTGCCCGTAAATCTTTGTCCAGCTTTTTTTGAGTGGTCAGTTACGAAATGGGCTCGCTCTACTCTTGAGGACTCGTATCTAGAAATTATTTCTTTGGTACTGGAAGCCATTTCAATAATTCTCCCAAGAACCACGCCATCTTCTATTGCAAGGCTAGCGCCTTGACCCATAAAAGGCTCAATAGGATGAGCGGCATCACCTAAAAGTGTTATTTTATCTGCCGACCATCTAGATACCGGTTCTCTTGAGAAAATACCCCATTTAAAGAGCTCTGCTGGTGGTGTTGCAGAGATAATATTTTTAACTTGTTGGTTATAATCTGAGAAAATATCGAGAACAATATCGACTTCAGATGGAATAGACCAGCCTTCTTCTGCCCATTGGTCGGTTGCAAGAAAGGCCACATAATTATACAACTCATTATTGCGAACCAGATATCTTGCAAATACCCTTCCAGGGGCTATAAAAGCTGATGATCCACATTCATCAAAATCAGTCTCGCTTAGATCTTTGGTTGGGACCAGTCCACGCCAAGCCACATAACCAGCAAATTTTGGGTCATCGTCACCAATTATTATTTTTCTAACCGTTGATCGATTACCGTCTGCCCCAATCACAAAATCAAATTCATACTTCTGACCGTTACTGAAAATTAACTCCACAGTGTCAGCCTTTTCTTTAAGGTCAGTGAGTTGATGGTCCACATATATTGAATCAGCATGATTCAACTTAAACTTATCAATTAATACATTATGAACATCGGCTCTGTGGGCTTGGAACTGATAGGCACCGTATTTTTGTAGCATTTTTTCACCACGCTCAAGTGGCACAATCATTTCTCCTGTTTTGAAATGTCTTACACCTTGTAATGTATGAGCCATGCCCACTCTTTTCATTTCTTGATCTAAGCCAAGATGAATTAATCCTTTGGTTGCATTTGGTGTAATGGTTATTCCAGCTCCCACTTCACTCAGTTCAGGGGCTTGCTCAAAAACACTGACTTGAATACCTTTTTGAGCTAAGGTCACAGCAGCAGTCATGCCGCCAATGCCAGCACCTATAATTGCTATTCTTTTTTCTTTCAAATTAAGCACCTTAGGACTATTTATTTGAATGATATTACTATTTAGAATCTTCTATTTCCATCGTTACAAAAAGTTACACTGATATTAGCTGTTAAATAGTGTGTTTATTTTTGTTTTTCATCTCTTATAAGTCATAATGGCTGCAAATTTGAGTTTTATTGGGGAGCAGATGACTCAGTTAATGTATATTTTTCCTGGCCAGGGGTCACAGTATAAAGGTATTGGTAAAGATTTATATGAAAGCTGTGAGTCTGCAAGAAATATTTATCACCAAGCCAGTGAACTCTTAGGCTACGATCTAGTCGAATTGTCTTTCAGTGATCAGAAAGAGCAAATTAGCCTTACACGTTACACGCAACCAGTGCTTTTTACTCATCAAATAGCTTGCTTGAAGATTTTTAATGAGTTGACTGATAATCAATACACACCTGGCTTACTAGCTGGGCACAGTTTGGGGGAATACACTGCATTAGTAGCAGCAGGAAGCATTAGCTTCGAAGATGGACTTGAGCTTGTCAATAAAAGGGGTGAATTGATGGGTGATTTTGGGTCAGGATCAATGCTTGCTTTACCTTTTAATCAAGTTGAGAGTGCTGCACTTGCTGAAGACTTCGGGTGTCAGGTGGCCACCATCAATTTACAACAACAAACAGTAGTCGGTGGAACGGAGTCCAATATTGATCAATTACAGGAACATATCTTGACACTTCATCCTAAAAAAAGAACAGTTAAGCTTGATACAGAAGGTGCATTCCACACTGATTTAATGAAAGAGGCAGCAGATGAATTTAAAACAATGCTTGATAGGACTCATTTTGGATCATTGAATGCGCCCGTATTATCAAATTATTCAGCTGATATTCATCAACAAGACGGTAGCTCCACTGCAGATCTTCTCTATCAACAGTTATACAAACCAGTTAATTGGTTAGGGTGTATGCAGGCCTCATTGATTTATCAAATTGATACTATTATTGAATTTGGTGGGGGGATTGGCAAAGGTGATAAGCCAGAGGAGAAGAGGCCAAATTTAGAAGCAATGACCAAGAGAAATTTCAGAAGTTTTGAACATCAGATAAGTTATTACTCGTCAATCAATACATCCACTTTGAATGCAACAGCGAACTCTCTACTTAATTTATGAATAAGATTAAAACACTCTTTTTTTTAATATCACTTGGGGCGACGCTACCAGCATTTTCTGAAATTACTATTGATGGTGTCTTGGATGAAAAAGAATGGCAAGAAGCTCAGCAGTTGAATGATTTCTTCATCACGGTGCCCTTCAGCCTAGAGCCAGCCCCATTGGATACCCAAGTGTTGATCTATTCAGATGAAAAGGGTCTATATTTTGCCTTTATAAATGCTCAAGAATATGACACTAGAGACAGAAGACTGCACCGAAGAGATGACCTAATGAATACTTTTGACCGTAATGTGGTTGTGGTCGATTTTGATAATAAGGCAAATACAGGCTATATGTTAGGCATCTCACTCGGTGATGCTTTGATAGATTTCACCATTACCAATGAGAGTAATTTAGATGGAGATTGGGATGGGGAGTGGGTCGCTCCTCAAATCATTGACACCTGCGCCTCTGACAGCGAGTGCGAATGGTTGATCACTGCGCTGTCCGCCGTGTGCGACATCGGTGATTTGAACCGTCCAAACACCGGAATCTGCTTGATCGATGAGGACGACTTCGACATTGTTCAAATTGTCGGCATCTCCGCCGGTCGTCGAACGACCGTTGGCGAAATCATTGCCCTTGTAAATCGTCCCATCGGGAGAGGTGATGACCATATCGAGATTGTTTTGCAACTGTGTGGATGACCATGTGCTTCCAGGGTAATCGGACCATGTCAGTACAGCTTTGAACGGCGTATTGCCCCGACTGAGATTGAATTGGTATTCACGAGTTTGACCACTTCGAACAGTGTTCCGATCATCGACCCACACACCGGTATCTGTACCCGGAATGAGAGAATTGGCAAGATTCACCCTTCCCCAGCCCTCGTTCATGTTGGGAATATCACGACTCCCTGTATCCTCAGCGCCAAGAATGAGCATTCCCTTGATGAGAGCGCCCTGCGGTGATGGACGACCTGCCACTTCCATCAGATATTCGCGAATGAGAACGGAAGCACCGGCTGCATTGGGTGCGGCCATCGAAGTCCCACTGTATTCCAGATACCACTGACTGGTCCACGACGAGCTGCCTGTATCCGTGGCATCTTGGCTCAGGCAGGAGCGGACCCACGCACCGGGTGCAGTGACATCCGGTTTGATGCGGCCATCGTCAGTTGGACCACGACTGCTGCTATCAGAGAGGGTGCTTGGCGCACCACCTCCTCGATTGTGATGGTTGCCCACAGCAATGGCGTTCTTGGCAGTTGCAGGAGGTGTAATCGTATCTGAATCCGATCCGTCATTTCCAGCAGAAATCAGAACCAGCATGCCATTGTAGGACCAGAACTGATCATACTGACTGGTTCGGCTGTCTGTATCTTCGCTGCTGGTGGTGTATTCACCATAGTAACCATCCATGCCCCAAGAATTCGTGTGAATGTGGGAATTGCCTTCGTAGGCCTTTCGAATGAGAGTGTCCATGCTGACGCCACCGAAATTACCGCTATCATCGTCCTCCATGGCTTGGAATCGTAGATTGGCTTGTGGCGCCACACCTGCATATCCACCCCGGCTGCCGTTGCCAACAACCGTACAGGCGACGTGCGTCCCGTGACCTGAATGTACATCCTCGGAGGAAGAATCACCCCAGATGACCGACTCAACGTGTTGGATACGACCATCAAAGTCACCGTGATCTCGGTCGATACCCGAATCAGCTACAGTGACGGTGTGACCACTACCATTCAATCCAACGACGAAGTAATTCGAGACATCGTCGGCCCGCATATGACCCACTGCAACGTTGTTGTCAATGCTGAAGATTGGTTCGAGGCTCATCCATGATAGGGCGGGTTCTGAAGCCACCGTCGCAATGTCCTCAAGCGAAAGCAGACCGTGATGTCGACCGGTGTCAATCGGGCGATACGATGTCAGGTAAGTGGCGGCTGTACGGTCCAAATCACCCCTCAGACCAGGCAATCGAACATGGTCCTGTGGTGTGGATAAATCTGCCAATCTCCATCCTGAGAGTTGAACTGCAGTTGAGGGATGGGTGTCCAGTGAGAGACTGGAGGCATCTGAGAGAAGGTCACTGACGTGGTGGTCGACCATGAAAGCCAACGGCAGTGGGTGGACGGCGGCCACAACGGACAATTCAGCAGCCGCAGCGATGGCTTGTGGGTGGCCTTGAATCAGGAATCCCGATGGAGGAATATGAGCTCGGATTTCGATGCCAGGCAATTCGGTCAGAGCAACACGACCCGGCCAGAGTCCTACATCGCCTTCGATGAGGACGAGGGCGATGTCGGTTCGAATCGTGGTCAAGATCTCTGGGACCTCGACATCCGATTGCAATCCATCGATGGTGAACACCCCGATATGAGTGTCAGCGGTCGTCTCTCGAAGTCGCTCTTCACCATCCCAACTCGCTGAGGGATGTGCGCTTCCAATGCTGTCGGGATCCGGTAGGATTTCGATGCGTTCTATACCAGATGTACCCTCTTCTTCAACTGAGGAAATCGATGAGGGAGGGGTCGAAAACGGAGTGAGTACAGACAGCAATAGGATGCCAAGGATACAGAATACAATTCGATGCCGCATACGACTCCCCAATGGTGGGGGTTGCCGAGACCACTTTCTATCTTCCCTACTCTTGACGACACCTATGGTGTCGTTCACAGCCATTTACGCTCTGCATCGAGGGTATGACTCTCAAAGGTGTACTCACCCACTTCGATGATCCATGATTGCTTTGCAACGGCGCCATCATAGTTGTCGTAATCAAGTGTGACTTCGATGAGATAGAGTTCCCAAATCGATTCTCCAGTAATCACCAATTCAAGAGTGTCTCCAGCAATCGACGTATGGGCCAAGAGAGACCCAATCTCGAAATGCGTTGAATTCAAGACTTCACCATCTTGGTTGGAAAAGGAGGCATCGACTTCGACATTGGCGATGGGACGGCTGCCATAATTGTGGAGTTCCAAGAGAACGACATGACCGGGGCCACCCTGTTTGTAGACGACATCCACGTTGACCGCGTCTCTAGGGACTACCCAAAATCCTAGGGCGAAGATACTGAACATCAATGCAGCCATGAACACGGATGCAAGCACGACGCGGGTCGGCGTCACAATACTGATGACTTCCCTCGCGCGAATGAAGGCCTGCTCGGCAATTTCACGTTGTTCATCAGTGGGTTCAAAGTCGTCCTTGAACACCTTTTCCTTCATCCGTTTGATGCGATCTGTGAGGCTAATCTTCGAATCGTCCGCCGCTTCAAGGTCGGGATTATCGGGGTCGCCCACCAGCGTGTACATGCCCTCGATCTGTTCGTCTTTCTTCGCCATGAGGTCACCCCAGCAATGTGGCCACTCCCGTGGCGATGGCCGTTGTCAGCGGCTCGGGCAATAGATAGTGAGTGGTTTGGGCGTTCGTGCCCATCAAATTGAGAATCGAAAGGTCGGAGGCCAAGCCATTGACACCAATCGTGGTGCCGGTTGGAATGCCACCGGTGACCTGGGCA
>PAON01000053.1:0-11852 GCA_002708495.1 Dehalococcoidia bacterium
AGAGGAATCATGGGTTGCAATAGCCATAGAATCTGAATCCCAATGGACTGAATTTTCAAAAGTTTTGGATTTACCAGAGGCGATATCTAATCAAAATTTAGCAGAGCGGAAATTGAACAAAGATCAAATAGACAATTTAATCTCGAAATGGACTTCGCAGTATGATTCTAGATACATTATGAACCTACTTCAAAGTCACAAAATTCCATGTGGAATGGTACAAAGTCAGTCTGATATGTGGGAAGATCCACATCTTGAGCATATGGATTTTTTCCAATGGCTCNCACACACAGAAGTGGGTCCAATGCCATACGACGGACTGCAGTTCAAACTGTCAAAAACGCCAGGGAGTCTAACACGAGCCCAGGCCATGGTTGGTGAACACAATTTGGAAATCCTTGATGAAATTCTTTCTATCGGTCCCTCAGAAGCGGCGGATTTATTAAATGAAGGTATATTGGAGCAATCATTTTGATGACNAAAGGCGCATTAGATGGAGTAAAAATCGTTGATCTAAGCAGAATGGCACCAGGACCATTTTGTTCGATGATGCTTGGTGATATGGGGGCCGANGTTATAAAAGTTGAAGCACCTCCTACATCCAGAATAATAGCTTCCAAAATCATTAATGACGCAGAAACCCGCAAAAAAGCGGCAAGCAACCCATTAAACCGAAATAAAAGAAGCATAGTATTAGATTTAAAGGAAAAAGATGGAATAAAAATATTGCATCAACTTTGCCAAGANGCCGATGTTTTTATCGAAGGATTCAGACCTGAGGTAGTAACCAGACTGGGTTGTAATTATGAAACCATTAAAGAGATTAATCCNTCAATAATTTATTGTTCTATATCNGGCTATGGGCAGACTGGACCATACAAGGATTTAGTGGGACATGATGTNAACTATATCTCNGTGGGTGGGGCTTTAGGATTAATTGGCAGCAAAAATGGTACGCCCTCAATCCCATATAACCTTATTGCAGATTTCGCAGCCGGAGGTATGAATGCGGCTTATTCAATCGTTTGTGCTCTTTTTTCCAGAACAAACACCGGCAGAGGACAAAAAATAGACACCGCAATGTCAGACGGCGTCACCTACCTNTTATCAGCCATATCAGGAGAATATTTTAATTCTGGGCTTATCCCAAAGCCTGGCCNGATGACATTAAATGGTGGTGTCCCTTATTACAATGTNTTTGAATGTCAGGATGGTAAATACATTAGCCTTGGCTGTATCGAACCTAATTTCTGGAAAAATCTTTGCTCCACACTAAATTTGGAACAATTTGCCAGNAGCCAGCACAATGAGCATGAATACCAATTGATAATGCGTGAGTTAGAAGCCACGTTTAAAACCAAAAAGAGAGATGAATGGTGGGATATATTCAGGGAAGCCGAAGATGTGGCGGCAGCACCTGTCTATGAGTTCAATGAGGTTCTAGATGATCCACACATGAAAGCTAGAAACATGTTCATTGAAGCAGGTAGCATAGATGGAGCGATCGTAACTCAAGTAGGATTTGGTTCGAAGCTTACAGATACTCCAGGGGCGGTCCGAAACCTTGGAACAATTCCAGGGGCAGACTCTGAAAATATCCTAAGAGAAATTGGCTATTCTGTCGATGAAATCAAAAAAATGGTCGACTCTGAAATAGTATTCACCTAGTACTGAATACATTTCAGCTAGGTGGCCTTTATAGCTCCTCAACCATTTTGTCTGGTATTAGTTTAAATATCACGACGTCTTTTTTATCATCAGGGTATAGATCAGCAAATTCCCTACCCTCCTCTTCTCCGTAATATCGTATAGCCAATTTTTTTACAAAATCCTGAAGCGGTATTTTTATTTCTTCAACTTTTCCATGTATAACCACCGATTTGTATGGAGGTTCCCTGAAATCTACACATAAAGTAGCGTATGGATTATGAGATAAATTTTTCCATTTCAATGTNTTAGTGCCCGTAAACATAGAGGCACAATGACCATCCCATTCATACCATATCGGAACCGAATGCGGACGATAATCGGCCCCTACGGTACTAATAACGGCTATTTGGGTTTGATTTAGAAATACGTCAGCCTCTTCGCTTATGAAAACCATAATTCGCCACCTTAGTTAAATTTAAATACTGTTGCCATAAATAGTAATATGGCACAAAGAGTAAAAAATAATCCAACCAATTGAAAGGTGGGTGTTATGTCTAAAGTCGGATTAGCTATAGTCGGTTGCGGAACAATTTCTCAACTCAATGTTCCTGGGTATTTGGAACACCNAAATTGCGAGATAGTCGCCTTATGTGACGTTAATGAAGATAGAGCAATTGCAAAGGCAAAAGAGTGGAAAATAAACCCTCGTATTTATACTGACTACGACAGTGTNTTGGCCGATGAGGCCGTAGATGCNGTTGAACTTTTATCNCCNACCCATCTTCATGCATCNCAGATTATTTCNGGTCTNAATGCAGGNAAACATNTNTCNTGTCAAAANCCNATNGCAACNTCTATGGATGAGGNAAAACAGATTCGCNAAGCTGTTGAAAATAATGANAAAATCTTTAGAGTGACTGAAAACTTTCTTTATTATCCNCCTATAACAAAGGCCAAGGAACTTATAGAAAATGGTGCCATTGGAACTCCTTCTCTGGTTAGAATCAGAACTATCAGGGGACTGGGTATGGAAACCATGATTAGGCCTGAAAAAGATGCGTACGTATGGAGAAGGGATCCTTCAAAAAATCCAGGCGGAATGCTCTATGACGATGGTTGGCACAAATATGCTACGGCTATATCTTGGGTGGGGGGTGTCGAAAAAGTAACAAGCATGGTAACAAGAACCGATGATTTTCTTGCTGATACTCCAAGTGCCGCTGTTATGAAAGTAAAAGACAAAGATTGTTTAATAACCATTGATTATTCTTCTGCAAATGAAATGCCCATTAAGGGGAAATATTACAGTGCTGACGAATTTTTCGAGATTATAGGTCCGAAAGGCACAATCTGGGTCACGAGATGTACGGGCGAACTACTAGACATGCCTCCGGTTATATTGGTTAAAGGTAACGAGACCATCTCATACAGCGTCCCTGCTGATTGGATTGAGGGATTTAAGGGAGCGGCAAAGGCATTCATAGATGCGATCACAGAAAACGAATCATTAGACATGGATATAGATTTTTCATCTCAAGTGTTGGAGGTCGCCCTGGCAATGTATGAATCATCTGACAAGGAAGCCACTGTATACATAAAAGAGAGTTATTAAATGGCAAGCCAGAACACTGATAAACCAAACATATTATTCATATTGAGCGACGACCAAGGGGCTTGGGCGATGGGATGTGCAGGTAACAGTGAGCTGTCCACGCCAAATCTGGATCGTCTAGCTGAGACTGGAATAAGATTTGAAAATTTTTTCTGTGCTTCTCCTGTTTGTTCTCCAGCACGTGCTTCAATATTAACCGGTGAAATTCCTTCCCAACATGGAGTTCAAGACTTTTTAAGAAAAGGGAATTCCAAATTTATTAAAACGGACGGAACCGAAATAACGTATATGGAGGGTCGAACCTCATATATAGAACAATTGTCAGAAAACGGTTACAACTGCGGGTTAAGCGGGAAATGGCACCTCGGAAACGCTCGATTACCGCAGTTTGGTTTTGAATACTGGAACGTTCATGCTTCTGGTGGAGGCCCTTACTACAAGCCACCTATGATTGAAAACGGCGAACTTTATCGACCAGCCGAATATGTAACAGACATAATTACTGATAATGCCCTTTCGTTTCTTGAAAAACAAATAGATTCTGATTCTCCTTTCTCTCTTAACGTACATTACACGGCCCCTCACGCACCTTGGACTCGTGAAAACCATCCACAAGAAAAATTTGACAGCTTTTACAACGAAAGCCGATTGGAATCTACACCTGATCTTCCAATACACCCGAACCAACTAGACAAAGAGAGTGGAGCTGCCACTATTGGTAGCGACCAGGAAGGTAGGAAGACTGCCTTAAGCGGTTATTTCACTGCCATAGAAGAAATGGATAGAAATATAGGACGCATAATAGACTGGCTTGAAGAAAACGATCTCAGAGACAACACTCTTGTCATATTCACTGCTGATAACGGAATGAATATGGGACATCACGGCATTTGGGGAAAAGGTAACGGAACATATCCACCTAATATGTATGATACCGCTGTTAAAATTCCGACCCTTGTTTCAAGACCTGGTCATGTTCCCCAAAATGTAGACTGCACCGAACTATTAAGCCAATACGATTTCAGTCCTACCCTATTGGACTATGTAGGCCTAGAGCAAAAAAATACCCATAATCTTCCAGGGAGAAGTTTTGTTAATCTGCTGGAAGGAAGAGATTTCGGGTCAGATAAACCCGTCTATGTTCTTGACGAATACGGACCAACTAGAATGATTCGTACACATAAATGGAAATACGTTCACAGATACCAACATGGGGACAATGAGTTATATGATCTAGAAAATGATCCCGATGAAGAAATCAATTTATTTGGATCAGACGCTCATCAAGAGATTAAGGAAAAATTATTAGAACAACTCGAGAGTTGGTATGACAAATATACTGATCCTAGTGTAGACGGTAGGAAAAACTCAGTTATGGGTAGAGGTCAAATTGGCATGATAAAAGACAGCGACAAACCTTTCGCTGATGACGTCGTTTATTTCAATCAAAGTTAATATAACGTACCAATAACCCTATCTATCTTGTACCGAACCATCAAAGCCAATAGGAGTGTCCAGCACCTTGGGATTTTCAGGCATCGACAAGGCCTCTTCATTTATTTCAATTCCTAGACCTGGACCTTCAGGTACTTTCAGGTACCCGTCTATCATCTCCAGTGATTCCACAAAAAGTTCGCTCTTGGGCGGCTGATCTTCACCTGTGTATTCTTGCAGGGCGAAATTTGGAATGCAGGCATCCAACTGGACACAGGCCGCAGTACTCACGGGAGACAAGGGATTGTGGGGAATAACTTTTACGTGGTTAGCTTCGGCCATGGCAGCTACTTTTTTCGATCCGCTGAGTCCGCCACACAGGCACAGATCTGGGCGAACGTACGAAACAGCGTTGGATTCCAAAAGTTGCTGATACTCAAAAATTGTGGTGAATCTTTCGCCGGTCGCAATAGGAATATTACATTTATCAGCTATTTCACCCATGATTTTTGGACTATCTGGAAGCATCGGGTCTTCATAAAAGAATGGGTTGAATTGCTCCAATCTCCTCCCCAAAGAAATGCTTTCGGCAGGATTCATTTGGCGATGTATTTCAACACATACGTCAACATCAGGTCCGACCATTTCACGCACCGCCCCTACCCTATTAACTGCTTCATCTGCCCATTCACTATATGATTTGTGTAGATAATAATCAGTTGAGAAAGGCGAAAATCTTACAGCTGTATATCCTTTCTTAACGGCACCTAAAGCATCATTTGCCAAATCTTCCGCACTACCACCCTCTCCTGATCCAACATGCATATAGCAACGAACACTATCCCTCGTCTTACCCCCCATAAGATCATAAATTGGCACGCCTAATCTCTTTCCTTTTATGTCCCATAAAGCTATATCTATGGCTGATAAAGCACCTTGAACCACTGATCCCATGAAATGGGAAGACCGATATAGCCACTGATAATGATGTTCAATTTTGTGAGGGTCTTGGCCCAGCAGATAGGGTTCCATCGTTTCTATCATTGTTTTCGTGGGCCGCTGCCAACCATGCACTCCTGCTTCGCCGATACCAACAGTACCGTCCTCACAATGTATCTTCAACAACAACCATCTATCCCAAAGAAATGTTTCCAGTTTTTCAATTTTTGTAGGTTTGGGCACGCTTCTCTCCTTTTTACAATCAACGACGATTTCTAGCGGGGGGTAGGTGCGGAAGGAGGAAAATATTCCTGAACTGGAATTTCAATCACTGCAGGGGCATTACTTTTCACCGCTTCAGCAACCGCATCGGCTATCTCTGATGGATGTTCAGCATAGTAACCTTTTGCCCCAAACACTTCCGCTAATTTATCGAATCTTGGATTTTCCAAATCAACCCCCACATATTTCTCGTTATGCAAGGCCTTTTGTTGAGATTTCTCAGCACCCATGCAACTATTGTTCAAAACAATACTGACGGATGGAATATTGTGTCTAACAGCTGTGTTTAACTCCCCACANGTATAAAGAAAACCTCCATCACCATGAAGACTTACTGCCGTCCTATCTGGTCTTCCNAGTTTTGTCCCTAAGCCCACACTGAATCCCATACCCAACGCACCCTGGCCGGCGTAATTGAACATTGTTCTAGGCTCCTCAAAAAAAACTCTGTCATATGCAAGTCCGGGAGCAACACCGGCGTCGATTGTAACCATCGCACCCTTTGGTAATGCTTTCGCTAATTCCGGGTATACCTGTTGAGGCATCATTGGATTTGCATTCAACGATTTTTCTGATTCCAATCTCTGAAGTCTTTTATTAGCAATACTTTGAAATTCTGACTTCCAACTATCATTAGTTTTACCATCCGCAGCTATTACAGATATAGATGCGATTAGCTGTTGGGCCACCCTCTGTGCATCACCTACAATNCCCACTGAGACCGGATAATTTCTTCCGATTTCTATGGGGTCAATATCTACCTGAATGATTTTTGTCTCTTGATTTATAACACTATAGTCCCATGAACTAGACGCCTGATTAATTTTGGTTCCTAATGCCAATATCACATCGGCCCTATCCATCGCCTCATGAGCTTCTCCGGACCCTCTGCCGCCGGGTGGGCCAATATAATTGGGATGGCTGTTTGGTATTGCATCATGATGACCGTAAGATGGAACCATCGCCATGTCTAGTAAATCAGCCAACTGTACCGCTTGGTTAGAGGCCTCAGAATCTACTACACCTCCACCAGCAAGTAATAACGGTCTTTTTGCCGAGAGCAGTAGCCCGACGGCCTGTTGCACAGCATCTAAATCACCNGACACCCNTGGGTTAACTGTTCTGTATTGATCAGGATTCAACATTTCATCAGATAACGTCTCTTTATCTAGCAAATCTCTTGGAATATCTAGTAGCACCGGTCCTTGTTTCCCCCACATAGCTGATCTAAACGCTTCTCGAAGCAAACCTGGAACTCTTTCTGTTTTATTTGCCTGNACAGCCATTTTGGTCAACGGNTTAAANACNTTTACNAAATCNAANGCTTGNGNNCCNTCNCTNCCNATGTATTCCATCNCTGTNTCACCAGCNATNGCAATAACAGGNGCNCTNCCCTTCAATGCAAGAGACATNCCACCAGCNAGATTTATNGTNCCNGGGCCNGANGTAGTCATACANACNGANGGNTTNCCNGTTGATTTGGAATATCCNTANGCCATCAANATGGCACCTTCNTCATGNCTGGTATCNATAAATTTAATNTCNTCACGNCCATACATTTGNGTNACCATNCTNTTAGTNGTNANNCCNGTAACNCCAAANACATANTCGACNCCTTCAGCCCTAAGTAATTCTATNACTGCCTGNCCTGCTGCNATTTCTGCCATTTTTCNCAATCCTGTAAATTTTTCCTTGATAAATATCAACACCGGCATATTAGCATGAGTNAGAGCNATTGCCGTTATCAGCGTCAATCTGTACCATATTTCCCTCAAGAAAAAGAAATTCTAGGGGGCAAAAATGTCGCAAACCATGTCTGGAAAACAAGCTGTACTTGAAATGCTCAAAGCTGAAGGCATTGAGTATATTTTTGGTAATCCAGGAACTAGTGAAGGTCCNCTNATNGATATGCTGGGAGACTACCCAGAATTCAAATACATCATGGCATTACAGGAAAGTGTAGCCATGGGTATGGGAGAATCATTCGCTCGTTCAACAGAAAAGACCTCATTCGTCAGCCTCCATGTGGACAGCGGGCTTGCTAACGGAATCGCTCTGATGCTTGATGCCCTCAACACTGGCACTCCAATGGTTGTGACTTCAGCTAACTATGACTCGAGAAAGATAAATGAGACCAAAACTGATCTCGCTGAACTTGTTCGACCTGTCACTAAATGGGCAGTGGAATTAGACTTACCTGATCAAATACCAAGCGTTTTAAGACGAGCGTTCAACGAAGCAAACAGCCATCCAAAAGGGCCNGTTTATGTTGGTTTCACAGCGAANGCTTTGGAAGGCATAGCAAACATGAACATTGTCCCTTCAGGCAAAGTTCATGACGANGTAATTCCNAGCCCCTCAGGCATTTTGGAAGCCNCAAAATTACTAACTCATGCAAAAAATCCCGCACTTATCGTGGGTGACAGGGTCTCAGACGATGATGCCATAAGTGAATCAATAAGCATTGCGGAACTCCTAGGAATGGCNGTGTTTCANTCACGAGGGGCAGAAGTNTCTTTTCCTACCACACACCCACAATACCAAGGAATGCACTCTCTAAGATCACAAGCATCAAGAGAATCTTTAAAGGAATTCGACGTAATCCTCACNGTAGGAATGGACACATTAGATGAATTATTTTACTGGGGTGATGTCATCTTNGATGAATCCCAGAAACTAATTCACATTGATCCGATTCCTGGTCGGGTGGGTAGATCTGAACCGACAGATGTAGGAATAATTTCAAACTGTAAAACTGGTCTTACCAATCTAATAGCCGAAGTTTCCAAGACAGTAGACCAAAATATAGTTTCAACTCGAAAATCTCAGGTAATATCAGACGCTTCATCTCAAAAGGATGACTACGAAGAATCAGTTAAGGAAAAATGGAACAGCACTCCAATGTCCCCTGCAAGAATGATGTATGAACTATCAAATGCTGTCCCCAAGAATTCGATAATAGTAGACGATTCAATAAGTAACAGACCCGCTATGAGACATTATTTTCCAGCCGTCGAAAGAAATGATATTAGAGGGGTCCGTGGTCAGTCGATTGGTGGCGGCATTGGAGCCACTATGGGGACAAAGTGTGCTTTCCCTGACAGGCCTGTCTTCGGAATTATTGGTGATGGCAGCGCGATGATGACTGTACAGGGCCTATGGACAGCTGCAAACGACAAAATTCCTTGCATATTTGTGATCTGCAATAACGGAATGTACAGGGTCCTCAAGACTAACTTTAATGTTTACCAAAAGGAAATTCTTAACGAGCCTGAACCAGCCGGAGACAATCTNCTATATTCTGANTTCNTCACTCCATTTAATATTTGTACTATTGCTGAAGGGATGGGCCTACACAGTGAGCGTGTCACCGATCCGAACGANATCGCCGGCGCTGTTGACAGAGCCTTAGCCTCAGGAGCTCCCGCATTACTAGATATTGTCATTGATGGGAAAATTTAGTCACAGATGTTTTCCACATATAAGCAAGAAGTAGTCGGTTCAAAGGGGGTTGTAGCATCCAATCATCCCCTAGCATCTCTAGCGGGCATAGAAATGCTCACAGCCGGAGGAAACGCAATAGACGCGGCCATAGCAACTATGTTCGCGCTTTCAGTTGTGGAACCAATGATGGTGGGTATAACCGGGGCCGGATTTATCAATTACTACAACTCTAGAGATAAATCATCAGTAACAATTGATAATTATTGCACCGCCCCTCTAGCTGCAACAGAAGATATGTTCGTACCTGTCTCAAATGAGTGGCCTGATTATATGGAAACCAAAAATGAGGAAAACAGGTATGGCTATCTATCGGTAGGGGTTCCGGCNGCNCTACAAGCTTGGTGCANTGTAGAAGAAAAATACGGTGTACTTGGAATCGAAAGAGTTATTAGACCAGCAATCAGGTTTGCGAAGGAAGGTTTTGCAGTCAGTGATTACCTTTCCGGAATTGTGGCAAACAACANGGAAATTCTATCGATATACCCTGCAAGTAAATCACTATTTGTAAGCAAAGGAATCCCCTTAAAATCAGGAGACATGCTTTCCAATGNTGATTACGCAAAAACTCTTGAAGACATAGCTCACAATGGAACTGCCACCTTAACAGAGGGATTCTTNGGCCACGCAATAGCCAAGGATATGAAATCCAATAATGGGATCATATCAATGGACGATCTAAACCAATACAAAATCNAATACAGAGAACCCGTTCGAGGTACTTACCGAGGGTATGAAATTGTCGGGGTGGGCCCGGTAAGTTCCGGTGCTACCCATATAATTCAAGCCCTAAATATAATAGAGGGTTTCGATGTAAAGGAAATGCAATTCGGTAGTGTGGAATACATACACCTAATCGCGGAGACCCTCAAATTNGTTTTCGCTGATAGGTTTAAGTACATGGGAGATCCNGATTTTGTCAAAGTGCCTGTAGAAGGTCTTATCTCAAAAGAATATGGGCAGCATTGTAGGCAAAAAATAGATTTGTCTAAATCATCTAGTTTTGAACACGATAACCCAGCAGCTTTCGCCACTGAATCAAAAAACACCACCCACATTACGGTGGCAGATGAAACGGGCAGTGTGGTGTCCATGACCCAAACTCTAAATGACGCCTTCGGTTCACGTGTCACAGTGCCCGGAACAGGGGTTTTGTTAAACAACACTATGTATAACTTCGATCCTCACCCCGGAACGTCTAATTCAATAGCACCGGGGAAACGGGTCCTGAGTAGCATGGCACCAATCACTGTATTTAAGTCGGGTAAGCCTTTCATGTCCTTAGGAACGCCGGGGGCAAGACGCATATTCCCATCGGTGCTACAAGGGATAATAAACGTTATTGATCACGGTATGTCGCTACAAGAAGCCGTAGAAGCACCAAGAATTTGGACACAAGGCCAAAACCTTGAACTGGAACCAGATATTTCCCCCGATGTGATTGAGCCATTGACCCAAAAAGGGCATGTTATTGAAGGAGTGGAAAGGGTTGCAGGTGGTATGAATGGGGTTTTATTCGACGACACCGGATCTATCCATGGTGCCGCTTGTTGGAGGGCTGATGGGTCACCGATAGCAGTTGGAGGAGGTCCAGCTATTATAAGGGGAAGTAATCCGATGTTTAGAGTCTAATTGGTTCACTATTTATCTTGATTTGGGCTTTTAAAACTTGACCATTAGCTCGTATTTGGATATATTTATCACCTCTTCGGAAGGATCATCCACAAACCCGAAGTAGGGAGATAACTTCAAACAACCGCATATTTGTGGGGTCGATGCCCCGCTACTAAGCATTCAAGGCTTGTGCTTGTATCGCTTAGATCCTTAACACCGCAACGGTGCAGCACCAAGTTCATAGGTCATGAACTAAACCATCAACAATCCGGTGCCTCAACCTTTTCATTCGTGGTCCAAGAAATTCCTTATTGGGTCGCGATATATGGTGTGAACATTACAGATAGAAAAATCCGAAATTTTCCAACAAACGAAGGAGAAATATATGTTGAAAAGTGTTTCAAAAAATAGATTCATGGGATCGTTCATGATTCTGTCAATCGCAGCTTTTTCCATACTTATGACCGCCTGCGCAGCTGAGACTATTGTCAAAGAGGTGGAAGTCATAAAAGAGGTACAGGTAGAAGTACCAGTAGAAGTAATTAAAGAGGTCATCAAAGAAGGGGCGACTATAACCAGGGAAGTCGAGGTGATCAAAGAGGTAGCGGGAGAAACAGTTATAAAAGAGATTGTAAAAGAGGTCATCAAAGAAGTTGAAGTTAAGGTTGAAGTTGAGAAAGAAGTAATAGTTGTGGCTACTCCAATGCCCGTTATAACAGGGGCAGGCGGCCACAAATATGGTGGTACCTTAAAGTTCGGAACTGTTGACTTTGGTGCTATGGACCCAGCTATTATGGGACTGTCAACTGGTAGTGGCATG
>PAON01000054.1:0-16116 GCA_002708495.1 Dehalococcoidia bacterium
AAATTTGAAGCCAATTTGTTAGGGATAGGATTGTATGTGGAATCTGCAAAAACGGGAGATAATATCTATACCAGAGAATCTTCTTTGGAGGAATGGAAAGATAGTCCAAAGTTGGGTATCGGGCATATATCAGATGATTTTTTGAAGGCTGTCGGGGACTCTTTTTTGAAATCTCATCTTAGTGGAAGCGATATTTTGACAACGCAAGAGAAAATCATTTTTTTATTTAATGATGATGGGCCGGTTGGTTCTGTCACTCCATTATTCGAATTAATCGCCGCCGAAGAGGAGGTTCGAAGATTCACCCCTGAAAAATGGAAGGTGAATTTGGAGGTAGATTCTGACAANTACGAAATTTCNAAAATTATNTCCGAATTTTCTCTNAGTAACGGTGGGCAATTCCTTTCAGAAGTATTNGGTATGGAGGGGTTATCAGGNGTAGGCAGTACCGATGTTGAACTCGTGATAAAGTTTAGCCATATTGGTGAGGATTTNTCTATCGTGATTCCTCAACCAGCTCATTAGCCGTCATATCCTAATACGACGAATCCTTCGGTGTCGGCNGCTTTATGCCTCAAAGCTGCTACNGGTTTGTATTCTTCTGAATTACTAAATTTATCCATATCNTCCCGTGTGGGGAATTCCAATATGACTATTCTTTTGGGTTGCCAAGTAGTGTCATCTGCCAAAATTTCTCCTCCCCGTACTAGATATTTCCCACCATATTTCTTGATGATACCCGGAACTTTTTTCATATATTTCTCGTAGGTTTCCCAATCTTTAACATTAATACTACTTATTGAATAAACGGCCATTTTACTCTCCCGATCACTTAATTTTTGCGCGGATGCCTTTGCCGGGTAATGCGCCTTCTTCCAATTTTGAGTTGGATACCACAGGAACCCCATTAACAATCACATGGTTTAAACCTATAGGTGGTTTGATAGGGTCTGTGTAGGTCGATTGGTCTTTTACAATCAACGGGTCGAAAACTACTATATCGGCGTCGGCTCCCTGTTTTATTCTACCTTTATTCAAGAAGGCTGAAGCTCGGCCCTGAAGCCTTTTAGCGGGCATAATAGTCATTTTTGAAAGAGCAGACATTAGATCTAAATCACCGTTTTCCCTCACGTGTTCTCCAAGTACTTTGGTGTAAGATCCGGCCGTCCTCGGATGTCCTTTCCCATCCTCAATAATACTATCGGTCGCAATCATGGTTAAGGGACTTTTTACAGCGGCTTTCATCGATTCTTCAGGGGTCGAGAACGTTATTATCCAGCCCCCACTCTCCCTATACTCGGAGAATGTTTTAGCAGTTAAATATTCGCCTGTATCAGGCCGCATAAGTTGTTCATAGTCGATGCCGTAATTCTCTTGCCAACCATCGTCAAATAATGCGGATTCGATTTTTGTCATTCCAGCAGTGTATGGATAGCACTCGGTGGTGACATCAAGACCAGATTGATTTGCCCCTGAAATCATATCCAAAAGTTGTGGAACAGCTCTCATTCCCGTGCTATTTAAATGGACCACATGTAGAGGAGCCCCTGTAATCGCTGTAGCTGCTATAACTTCTTCTAGGGCCTCAATAGCGTTAGATGGTTCCAAATGGCCTTTGCCTCTGAGGTGCACATGGCAGGAGGCACCGAATTCCGCTGCAACTTTAAACATTTGTATGACTTCCCATCGACTAGCACCTCTTGTGTAATCTAGCCCGAAACCTACGGCCAGGGCACCTTTTTCTAGGCCTTCCCGTATAAGGTGCTGCATCTCTACTATTTCTGGGTTACTGGCCAGTTTTCTGCCGGCATCTCCTGAGGGTAGAAATACCCCTGGATCATTCATTACTTTCATCCTAACCGGTATGTGGCCTACGCTTGCACCAAAATTTATAGGGGACTGGTTTTCCCATTTGGAATAAAAATGCTCTATGTCACTTGTTCCTACTTCAAGTTCGAGGGTAGTTGTGACACCATCTAATGCTTGCACCTCAAAAATTTGAGTATCTTGGGGATGACAATGCAAATCAATAAATCCTGGACATAATATTTGCCCTGGAGCATCTATCACCTGCTCACCATGTAATGGTGAGTCACTGATCATCGCTATCTTTCCTTGAGATATACCCACATTTTGTAATTGGTCAAGTCTTGACTCCGGGTCCATTACGTGAGCTTGGTTGATGACTATGTCGTAGTTGGTCATGTTGTGTTCTTTTACTGGTTTAGTTTTTGTTTATGGGAAGNGATGCGGCTCCTTTGGAATTTAGCCTAATTTTATATAGCCCTGTTCTAGCCGTCATGAACAAGGTATGACCATCTTCTCCCCAGCCACAATTTGCTGGAATTTCTGGCATAAGTATTTTCCCCAGTAGTTGGGATTCTTTTGAGAAAACCCATATGCCCCCGGGTCCAGTTGAGTAAACCCGTCCTTCGGTATCAATTTTCATTCCATCTGGGACACCTTCTTCGCCCGTGTCCAAATCTGCAAATTGCTTGCCATTGACTGGATAGCCATCATTGTCAATCTCGTACACATTAATAAACTTTTCCATTGAATCAGCCACATATAATTTTTCTTCATCGGGTGAAAAAGCAATCCCGTTCGGGCCTGCCATATCTTTGATCAATAGTTCCAGCCCCGTACCGTTTGAAGAGACTCTAAAAACACCGTTGAAATCTAATTCTTTTCCTTGAGTTCTATTCATCAAACCATATGGAGGATCGGTGAAGTAAATCCAACCGTCTGATTTCACAACCACGTCGTTCGGGCTATTTAATCTTTTCCCTTTGTATCGTGTGGCTACAGCTTTTATATTGCCATTGGAGTCAGTCAGGGATAAACGCCGATTGGTATGTTCACAAGCTATTAAGTTACCCTCATGATCAAGTGTTAAGCCATTTGAATTGCCACTTGGATATTTGTATGTAGATATACTTGCCCCTTCCTCTTCAACGTGATATTTAACAATCCTGCTATTCGGAATGTCTGAGAAAAGCAGACATCCGCCCACCCATATTGGTCCTTCAGTGAATGCAAATCCTGTTGCTATGTGTTCAACAGAAGAGTCCTCATTAAGTATTTCTGTGAATGCATCAGAATGAATATCAAAAGATGAAGTCATNGCTGGTACTCCTTGTTATTTTAAAAGCTTGTTGGCCATGGGCCTACTTCTGGTTTCGCTTCGGCCTGGCCTGGCCATGGAGGCATAGTGGAAATAATAAATTTAAGCTGTTTCTTACCGGTGTTTCTAAATTGAAATTTAGTATGCTTTGGGATAGTAAGGGACACCCCGTGCTCGACCTTTACTGTTTCCTCCACATCCCCCTGTTGGCGCCATACCAAACCAGAACCTTCAGTAAAAAACCATATTTCTTCAACACTTCTATGGGATATAGAACTAGAAGTTAGTCCAGGGGCAAGAGTACACTCGCTTAACCCGCCTCCTTTCACTTCGTGAAATAGCCTTATTTCTGAACCGTCGGGTGCTTTAACGTGACTTGAAGGAGTATGACCGGTTTGGAATTTAGTAGGCATGTATATGTCTATATTGTTAGTTATTTGGGGTTAATCGCCCATCAGGGATGGATCAACAGTTTCATAAAATTCTATGTGTTGGCCTTCGAGAAGAGGTCTATATTTGGCCCCCGCTTCCATTGCTTCCTTAGGAATGTTATTTCCTTCCCTGCCGGGAGACATGATTGCATCATCAAACCATTCTAATACGACGATATTTTGTTCACCTGGAAGTGTATATCCATTGTATGAAACAGTGAATTCACCCCTGTGCCCTGAATCTCGATAGATTTTTGCCTGTTGATAGACAAGTTTTGCAACGTTACCTGCTTCGCCAGGCTTGGTTCTGTAAACACGTCTGATTCTGTACATTGATTGACTCCGGTTTTGGTTATTTTGACTACATATTAACTGACGACAAGTTTGCAGGGTATAGATAGGTCAAAGTAATCCGACGAAACCCTCAATTTCCGTGAGTGTGGGCATCGCAGCAGTATCCCCTTTTTTGGTGCAGGTGAGAGCTCCGCAGATATTCCCTACTTTCAATGCCTTGGTTAATGGCCCTATCTGGCTTTCATACTTAGCGTTAAGGAAATCACGCAAGGGAATATTTTGCCGAATTAAGGTGCCGAGAAAACCAGCAACAAACGCGTCGCCGGCACCAACGGGGTCTATAACGTTGATTTCGATGCTGGGTTCACGAATGTGGTTGGTTCCATTAAAAAGCACTGCCCCAGATTCGCCTTCTGTCACGATAGTTAGTGTACCGGGTCTTTTATAGAAGTGAGCAGCATATTCCTCCGCTGAAAGATTTAGCTGCCAGATGGTTTCGGCCTCATCGTGCCCCACTTTGAATATAGATATGAATGGTAAAAGTTTTTCTAATGTGTTTTTGGCTTCAGTTGGGTTCCAAAGTTGCTCCCGGTAATTAACATCTAGACAAACCGGGATATCCATTTCATCACAGAATTCTAGGGACTTAACCACAGTTTCTAAGTTTGTTTTACTGAGTGCTGGTGTGATCCCTGTAATATGCAACAGGTCCGCTTTTTTTAAGTGCTTTTCCACCTGCTTGAACGGTATCTCACTTGCCGCACTTCCTTTTCTGAAATACGTTTTTATGTGTTGACCGTCTGTATGGTGGTTTAAATAGGAAATTCCCGTTTTCTCACCAGAATAAATAGGGGCGTCAATTTCGATATGTTGCGAAATAATTTTTTGGATTAGCCTACCTGCATCATCTCTGCCGAGTCGGCTGACCCAGAAAATTTCAGCGTGATTTTTGGTTATTTTAGAGAGGTTAATTGCAACATTAGATTCGGCACCTGCCACATCAGGGAAATATTTTTTCTCGGGGTCAAATGCACCAGTGTATTCGGCATTGTACTGGACCATGGTTTCCCCAAAAGTTATGAATTTCTGCACGGGTACTTCCCTTGAAAAATCAGTATGGAGTTTTTTTATTCGGTCGCTTTTGTTACAGTTTCGTGGAATTTTTCTGCCCCTTCNGCTAACCATGGGAGATAACTGAATGAGAAAAANCGGGCTCCGAAATCTATATATCTTCCTACTGCATCGGTTCCGGCTAGTGTGCCTGCAGTTCTACCTGACGAACTGATTTTTTTGATGGCACCTTCTACAACTTCTTTTACTTCCCTACGGCCCGCTCCTCCGGGATAGCCCATTGTTTGGGCTAAATCTCCTGGGGCCACAAAGAATACATCAATGTTTTCAACTTCAAGTATTTCGTCGAGGTTATTGACCGCAATTATGTCTTCGATCAAGATGATCAGCATGGTTTGATCATTGGCTTGGCTGAAATAGTCATCGACTCCTATCCCCTGCCTACTGGTGAAGGAGCCCCTGTTTCCTATTGGGGCGAATTTACCAGAATCCACCACTGAAAGAGCCTCTTCTTTGGTATTTATGTGGGGNACTGTGANTGCTTGGGCGCCAAGATCGAAAGTTCTGTAGATGGTGGCCGGTTCATTTTGGTGAACTCGCACGATNGGAGTCATATCCCAGAGGTCACAGGCTCTTGTTAAATCGGGAATATTGTTGAAATCCACAGGNCCGTGCTCTCCTTCTAGCCACATTGCNTCAAATCCCAAAGGGCCAAAATGCTCTATTAAGTCTCCATTCATAGGCCCCATAGGAACTGATACTATCTTCCCATCACTTAAATTCTTTTTTGCTCTATTTTGTCTCAAGTTAGTCATTGATTNCCTCTANTTTGCTTGGTTNTTAGAACCATTTCTCTTTATCAACGATATTATTCAGTTCANCGTTATCNANAAATAGCCGGGCATTTTCTATCAGTATCTGATATCTTCGTTCAGATAAATTCTCTGCGTCTGCCACTGCAATGTGAGGCGTCATGAGAACGTTNTCTAGACCCCACAGTTTATGTTCTGAAGGTAAAGGTTCTGTTTCATAAACGTCAAGTCCGCATCCCGCAATAACTCCTTTTTCCACCGCTTCAGCTAGGTCATCTAACTTGCAGACCATACCTCTACCTATATTTATAAAATACGAGGTTTTCTTCATAAGTCCGAAAGTANCTTTATTGAATGTAAACTCTGTTTCAGGTGTGTGCGGTACTGTGGTGATCACAAAATCGGCTTGAGGAAGAAGTTCNGCAAGAGATTCAGGCTGGTGCATCTCTACACCTTCAATTTTATATTCTTGTCTCGGGTCAATTCCNATCACCCGCATCCCGAGTTCGCGACATAATCTCGCCGTTTCATGACCTATNCCACCGACTCCATTGATTAAAGCAGTCGAATCTCCCAGAAAAACATAAGGTGTTTTTCTGGCGTCTTTATCCCAGATACGTTCCCTTTTTGCGTCCATATACCATGGGAGTCCTCGAGATAAAGCCAATATAAACATTAGGATGTGGTGGGAGATGTGATCCCAATAGATTCCCCTAGGATTTGTAATCGTTAGGGAATGCTTACAGAGATTTTCGTAGTAATATCCAAAAAAGGGTCCAGCGTCAGGATTGTGTAACCACTGGATTTTGGAAGCCACCTCAAGAGCTTCAGGAGGTATCCATCCCATAGCGGCATCCGCATCTTTGATAACTCCTATAGCATCCGCATCTGTTTCAGGAGAGTGAACATCATATTCTGGCAAAGTGTCGGAAAGTCTGGCAGCAAACTCACGCTTAAGATCATCCTGCGGCGGCATAAAAACAAATTTTGGCATATCCTACTCCTAGTATTCCTTGATATGAACCTGAAAACTTAATGAGGATATACCACTTACCAAAATCGGTAAATTGATAAGTTGGAGATTTTAATGACCGTCGTGGATACTCACACCCATGCTGGAGTTAACTGGTTTGAACCAGTGGAAATGTTGTTGCACCAGATGACTCTGAACCAGGTGGATCATGCTGTCCTAATACANCATGGTCGGCCAGAACATGGAACGTATGACCATAGTTACTTATACGAGTGTGTCAAAAGGTTTCCAGGAAAATTCAACGTAATTGTCATAGTAGATTCTGATAAGAANGATTCGATAAGGAAANTGGAAGAACATAAGGAAAANGGAGCTGTGGGTGTTCGCCTNACAACCACTACTCGTTCTCCAGGACCAGACCAGTTTGCCATTTGGCGAAAAGCTGCTGAACTTGNNATGGTTGTTAGTTGTATGGGTACCGTAGACGATTTCGCGTCTGATCAATTTGCAGAGCTCGTATCTGAATTTCCCCAAATCCCTATAATAATTGAGCATTTAGCGGGAGGAGGGGAAGAGAGTGCATTTCCAAAAAACGGGAAGGCCCCGCTTGCTCCGTATTCTACATTTAAAAAGGCTATGCAATTGGCTGATTTTGGGAACACATATATAAAAATTCATGGCCTGGGAGAATTTAACAATAGACCAAATGCTTTAAAGGAAAGATTCGACAGGGATTTTTTTGATGATATTCCCCCTCTGTTAGAGATGGCGAAAGACTCTTTCGGATATAAGAAAATTATGTGGGGTAGTGATTACCCTCCCGTTAGTGGGAGGGAGGGCTATAGAAATGCAATGAAGATAGCTATAGACAATCCTGTTTTCGCAAAACCCATAGAAGTTGACTGGATTATGGGTAGAACTGCTCTGACNTTGTTTGATTTTGTATAACATNAATTTTCATAGAGGCTGGGCTATCGCCGCAGCGTGCTTTTTGGCTTCTTCTGTTGCCGTAGGTGGGTCTCAATACTCATTTGGCCATTTCGTTGAGCCTTTGGAAAATACTTTTGGTTGGACACGGACCCAAATAGGGTTGTCTTTGTCTTTAATCGCATTTGGATCGTTTATATCACCATTGATCGGGTCCCTGATAGATAAACAGGGATCAAGACGAATAATGGCCTTTTCTATGGCTGTATTTGGCATTAGTTATCTTGTTAGACCGTTCATGACAGAACTGTGGCATTGGTATTTCCTAAGTGTTGTTCAATCTTTNTCCATAGTCGGAGCCGCAATGTTGCCTCCTGGTAAATTGGTCGGNTTATGGTTTCCTGAAAANCGAGGNAGAGTAATCGGCATAACTGCGATGGGAAATAATTTCGGNGGAATGGTAATACANCCAATTATTGCATTTTTGGTTACCGTATATAACTGGAAGGTTGCTTATGCAGTTGTTGGGGCTTTGGGGATTTTGGTATCCATATATTCNTATTTGGTTGTAAAAAATCCAGATTCCGAAAGTNAAGGGATATTAGAGTCNGAAAAGAANACTGNCAATTTGACTGGATTTACTTTGAAAGAGGCANTTCGNACAAAAACTTTTTATGCTATTACCTTTGCGATACTATGCGGGACATTTACTTACAGTTCATTGTTACCCCAAGTNTCTTCTCATCTCATTATNAATGGNGTGAGAGAAAGCACTGCATCCATAGCGGTAAGCTTGTTTGCTACCTGTGGAATGGTGGGCAAATTTGTCTTTGGTAATTTGTCCGATAAATATGGTCCACGCATGGCCTTAGTTTTAGATTTGTGTGGGCAAGCAATTTTCGCCTCGCTGCTTGTATATGCAGGAGATGGACTTCCAGTGTGGGTAATTGTTCCCGCTATGGGTTTTTTCCTGGGGGCCTTTGGAGCCCTTTATCAACTAATAGTGATTGACGCATTTGGGGTGAAACATTTTGGTGCAATAATGGGGGTCATAGCAATATCCAATGCTGTACCTTCATTTTTGGGACCCATCATTGCGGGTATGAGTTTCGATATCACAGGTAGCTATGCAGTTGCCTTTGTGATCACGTCTGTAATATTTGTGCTTGGTGCAATATCACTGAAATTGACGCGGGAAAATAGTACTTTAGGCTGATGCTAAGGGCAAGCTACCGTTCTCTATAATGAGCGCAGATATTTCATTACTGGATGTGATTCCCAGTCGTTTGGGGAAGAGTCACTAACGGCGAATGATTCAAAATGCGAACCTTCTCTTTCAGAAAGGTGTGCTGCGAACTCTTGGGCGTCTTCTTGGCTTTTATAATTTTTTAGGCCTTCTATTTTGTACCCAATGGTTTCATNAATATCTATGATTAAGTCCATGTTTTTTTCNACTGGGCTTAATTGTAAATTATACATTTTCGCTATATCTTCCGGAATNGAAGGGTAGATCAGAAGCGGAGCGTTTTCACTTGTAGGATTAGTGTATTTTTCATAGGCAATCAGAGTGGATNTGTGGATNGCTATGTGNTCTGGATGGTTNGATATGCCNCTTGGACCGAAGGTCGATACAACATNTGGTTNAACCATATNNATTATGTCTAGAATTTTNATNGCTANNACNTCAGGNTCTTCTTTTTCTAGTTCCTGNTCNACGTANCGCANCATAAAGGGTGGATTTGCCCCGTAGGCTTTCATNTTTGCTCTTTAATTCGNATTCNCTAACGGAGGCAAGATCCTCTCTTNNGATCTTGGTNCCGTNGGTNCCCAATGTGCCTAANTCNCCNCCNGTNGCTGTGATAACGNAGACTTGGTGGCCTTNGNCACTTAGTTTCACCATAGTGCCAGCACTGGCAGAGGTTTCATCATCGGGGTGTCCATACACNCCCAACCANACNATGCTTTNTTTATTGNNNGATNTCATTGGNAATTCCNTAGGTCATTNNNACAATCATTTCNTCNAGTCTCACACAGTTCTTGCATCTATTTCTTCCTTTCGGGGGTATTTTCATTTTAGACACAGAATGGACTAAATCTAGNATNGGCGGTATCAGTTTTTCTGGNCTTCTTTCNACTTCAATTATATTGGATTTAAATCCGAGAGCCATTCCCATCTCTGAAATAGACGAATTGGATGACGCGAACTCTTTTTGACTTTCCGGTTCCATAAATATCAGAAAGAGGCGACTGATAGGGCTGTATCCGACGGATTCCGCTATCCATGCATAAGCATTTAGCTGCATTTGATACGACAGCAAGGCATATTTTCTTTCAGGGTTGTAGCGTGAGGTTTTGTAATCGGCAATCACATAGGACCCGTCTGAAAGGCGAAATATTGCGTCTGCTTCCCCTCTCACTCTTACACCGATGGTTTCATCGTCTCTGTAAAATTTCCTCCAATTTGGAGGTTTTATGTTCTCAGTGACCTCTCCGATTTCTTCCAACCAGTCGGGTAACTGGGAAAATTTTTCAAAAAATGNAGAAATGACGTTTTTAGTAAAACTGTCTATCGAACTAAATATAGAAGGGAATGTTTGATAAGGAAGATCCTTGACGTGCATCCTTATCCAGGCACACCTCAAGCAAGGGTATCGTGTTGCATAGTTGCCTAATTCGGTTGCTGAGATTGTAATAGCCATTTTATGTATGTGGTTATACTAGATTGAATATATTTCGGGACATTATTACAAAAAAAGAGGCTAGTTGTGGAAAAACGTCGACTTGGAAGAACTGGACATAGCAGTACAGTAATTACCTTCGGAGCCTATTCGATAGGAAAATTAAGTCAGCCAGAGGCCGATTCTGCCATCCAGATGTGTTTGGATTACGGAGTCAACCATATAGATATAGCACCTGGATATTCTGAATCAATGGAGCGTGTTGCGCCATGGATGCCAGAGTTACGCTCCAAGATGTTTTTGGGTTGTAAGACTCCAATGAGAACTAGGGATGATGTGTGGAGCAATGTTGAAGATATAATGGGCCGAATGAAGGTGGACTCTTTTGATTTGTTCCAATTGCATTCTGTAATAGATCTCGAAACTTTAGATCTGGTGACAAGAAAAGGTGGGGCCTTGGAGGCGTTAGTNGAGATGAAGGAACAAGGGCTTACGAAATGGCTTGGTATTACTGGACATGGCCCTTCTTCACCGGCTACACATCTAGAGGCATTGAGAAGGTTTAATTTTGATACTGTNATGTTTCCGGTGAATGCTTCGATGTATAGAAATCCTGAGTACCGGAAAGATTCAGATACATTAATTCAATTTTGCAATCAAAATGATGTAGGAATCCAGACAATAAAGATGATTGCCAGAGGGGGATGGGCTGATAAAGAAAAAGACTGTGCTACCTGGTACGANCCCTATAGGGAACAGAAAGAAATAGATGAAGCTTTGTGGTGGCAGTTATCGCAAAAAATAGATACGGCCCCTAGCTGTGGAGAGTTCTCATTACTTGAAAAAGTTTTGGATGCTGGGTCACGGTTTAAACAGTTATCGCCAGAGGCCCAAGAAAACATAACTTCAACAAGGGTTTCCATTNATCCAGAGCCCAAATTAGCAATAATCTAAGGGTATCTATAACTTCTTAACCCAGTTATTAGGCGCCATACAAGAAGGACCACGCAAACAGATACTGTTCCGCCTAATAGCATAGTGTTTCCAGCTCCAATTCGTTCGGACATGAAGCCAACCTCAAATGTTCCTATATTATTTGCTGCCATCGCGCAAAAAGAATGAAAACTTACAGCTCTACCTCTCATATGGTCAGGAGTTGTTAATTGCACCGTAGTTTGTCTGGTAGTCATACCTATTGCATCAGTCGCACCCAGTCCGGAAATTATTCCTCCCCCGATTAATAATAAAAACAATGGGTGTACGTTGAGGAACTGAATTGAGCCGAAGCCGAATAACAAAAGGGAATATATTCCTGTAGCGTATAGAACCAGCATTCCTTTGGAGCGATATTTAGCCAAGAAAAGGACAAGGAAACTTCCAGAAACTCCGCCCAGAGAATTGGCGGCTGAGAGAGGTCCTATAGCCCAGGCACCCTGCTTNAATAATTTATCGACTATTAAAGGCATGATTTCTCTGTAAAAGCTTACGACGGTAACCCCTATGTCCATGATATATAGACCAGGAAGTATGGGATGGTTTCTAACAAATGTGAATCCTTCCCACAATCTTGAAGTCATAGAGCCTTCTGAAGGTTTATTAGATCCATCGGTACCGTAATTGGCATTAATAAACAACGGTATTATTGAGGCTGGTAGGGAAAAACACACGCCTATTAAAAATACGGCAGGTAGCCCCACTAATTTATATGCAACGGAAAATAATAAGGGTGTTAGGATGGAGCTTATTTGATATGTAGCTGTATTAGAAGTGACAGCATGCAGCAGGTGGGAAGTGGGTACTACATTGGCTGTTATCGCGGAACGGGCTGGCCCACCCATTGTACTGGTAACTCCGAGTATTGCGACCATTGCATATATGTGCCAAGGCTTTAAAGAATCGGTGATTAATAGAATTGTGGCGAGGGNTATTAAGAAGAAGCTAAAGCACTGAGTGATNGCTATTAGCTTTTTTCGATCAAACTGGTCAGCGAATGCTCCTCCAAATAATGAGGCCGGCATTTGGACAGCGAGTTGCACCAATCCTAGTAATCCGAGTTGTATTCCTGAACCTGTCTCCTCATAAAGCCACACACCAAATCCAAGCAGCCGGATCTGCATGGTAACTGAGGCGCACAATCCCGATACCCATAGCATTCTGAAATTTGGAAACCTGAAAGCAGACCAAGGTTTTATATTGGGAGAGTCTTCTGTATTACGCAAAAAGTATAAAACCTNCTGGCGCATTTGCTTCAGGGGGTTGACTCTGATTTCTATATGGTTTCACGGAGAGTTATTATAAACTAAGTGATAGTTCAAGGGTTTATAAAAGCGGGGGCTATAAGGTTCTGTTTATACATTTGGTATCGTCTTGCAAGCAATTCGTCGGAGTGATGGTGGCACGATTGTGGGTGTTGTTTCCCATTTGTATTGGATTGTCGCTAGTAATAGTAGGGGTTGAGGGACTATATGAACCGGGGTCTATAAGCTTCGGCATTTATGATTGGGGACCTCGATTAGTTGGGTCTAACGATTGGGTGTATTGTTCCTTTATCCCTTCNGGACTACTGATCACGGGATATTTTTTGGTTGGCATGTCTGCTTTGAAGGACAATCCTCTGGCTCGCATCTTTAAAAAGGTCGTTCTTTACATTTTTGGATTTTTATTTCTGGGNATTGGAATAGCAGGATATTTTCTGCCCATGTTGCCCGGCACTATATTTCTTATTCTTTCTGCCGTTTGTTTCATGCGGTCCAATGAAAAGATGTATCGCTGGGTCACGGAGCATAGGCTTTTTGGAAGACATGTAAAACAATTTATGGAAACGGGCGCTATGCCTAAAAGGGCCAAATTCATCTCTATTGGCTGCATATGGTTTTTCTCAGCCATATCAACATCGCCAATAACCCCTTACGGTTGGCAATTCAAAGCTATAGTGATCTCCCTTGCCGTTATAGGTACGTTGTATATACTGACGCGTCCAAACTCCAAATAGAAATTATTTACTGGAGAACCGAAACTTTGATTTGTGGGTCAGCTTCTCCCCTCTTAAGTGCTTCTATTATGGTATCTGCAAGTTTTTTAGCTGATTGAGGACTTAACTCGACAGCAACTCTNGATCCAACCCCCCGCGATTGGTTAACAAAATCTATGTTGACGCCGTACTCCCAAGGTGCGTTGAATGGATGATCGTAAGATACGTTGACCATTTCTAGGGGGAACCATCCATCCCTGCCTTTTCCACTTCCCTCGATCTCTGTTCGTTCACATATCATNGTGCACATAATGAATATTTCCTTCTAAATTTAACTCAAAGTCCTACTTAAAAACGTTAGCATTTTGTCCCATCCATCAACAGCTGAACTCTGGTGATATATGGGCCGGTCGAAATAAAAGAAGCCATGACCAGCTTCTGGATACCTGTGAAACTCAATATCCTTCCCTGCCGCTTTCAACTCTGCTTCGTGTTGGTTTACTTGTTCGGGAGTTGGGCTTTGATCTAAATCCCCAAAAATGCCTANCAATGGGGCGTTCAAATCTTGAGTATACGAATTTGGAGAGACAGGTTGCTTCTCTGTTANCTGCTCATCAGACATAATAACGTTTCCACCCCAACATTCCACTATGGCATCAAAACAGTCGAGTCGACATCCGGCTAGAAATACGTGNCTACCTCCTGAACATGTTCCAAATGTCCCGACTTTACCATTTGAATTCGGCAGAGACAGAACGTATTTGGCCGCAGCTTCCAAATCACCCATGACTTGATCATCTGATACTCCTCCCTCTGCTCTTACTGCTGCTGCAACGTCTTCGGGGGTACCGTGTGCCTCTCTGCAATAGAGGTCTGGCGATATAGCTAGGTANCCATGATGCGCCAATTTGCGAGTAAATTCGCGATATAATTCATCCCATCCTGGTAAGTGATGAGCCAAAACTACGGCTGGAAACGGGCCTGGCCCCATTGGTCTGGCAAAATACGTGTGTATTGCGTCCCCGTTTGTCCCATTAATAGTGATAGTTTCTGCGATGATTCCTTCAAATTGGTCTGTCGTATACATTTTTACTCCTCTAATTTGATTTATGAAATGATTATTAGGAAAACACGGCCGAACCTACACCACCACCTGCGGCTATTGATTCCCCGGTTATAGCGGAGGCTTTCGGAGAACATAAAAAGACCGCAAGATAGGCTATCTCTTTAGCCTCCACCATTCTTTTTATATCAATAGATTGTGTAGCATTTTTTTCAATATCCTCCACTGTTAAGCCTCGGGCATTCGCGATGTTTTCCTGCATAGGTTGTGTTCTTTCTGTTCTGGTTGCACCCGGGTGGATGATATTCGCCGTTATACCAAATTGACCTAATTCATTGGAAAGAGTTTTTGTTAGGTGGACTAGGGCTAAGTTTCGCATGCCACTGATAGCTCCTCCACTTCTTGCTGCCAAACCTCCAATATTTATTATTCTGCCCCATTGTGCTTTTTTCATGTAAGGTACCGACCTTTTTGTCGATCGCAGGTACCCAACAACCTTGGTATCTATGTCGTCTATAAGGTCTAATGGGTCGGCCTGATCTAGCGGGCCCATGACCAATCCACCTGGAGCGGCAGCGTTGTTTATTAGAATATCCAGCCCGCCAAGGGTAGAGGCTGCGCCATCTATGAACATGGAAATTGAGCTATCATCTCGAGTATCTGCCGCTGCAGTAAAAACCTTCACATCATAATTGGATGTTATCTCGTCAGCGGTTTCTATTAAGTCGGATTCGTTCCTAGCACATAACCCCAAATCAACGCCTTCCGCTGCCAATTCCATGGCAATAGCTTTACCAATTCCTTTGCTACCGCCGGTGATGATCGCTTTTTTCCCGCTTATGGAAAGTTCCATGACAGTTAACTAGTCGCCTTCCATTGCCCTTAGTACTTTCTCTCCTTCGTTCTTCCAAAATGAGTAAAGTATTGATATGTCTGTACCTAGCGAGAAATCTCTTACTCCCATATCTAGATACTCTTTCATTTCGTCGGCCGATTGTATTTCAGCCCTTGGGGGAACTCCCATTTTTATTCCTAATTCAAAAGTCTTCTTTTTTGCCGCCTGCACTTCTGGATCGTTCATCTGTCTGGGTTTACCAATATTCATTGAAAAATCCGCACCGCCCCATTGAATCATCTCCACACCTGGCTCAGATAAAATTTCTTCCAGATTGTCGACAGCGCCTTTTTTTTCAATCATGAAGGCCAATACTACATCCCCGAGCATATCGACATATTCTTGTGTACCGCCATACCCCATGTAGGAGTTTCTCCTGGTGGCAACACCATAGAGACCTCCGTGATCAGGATGGTCGGGCCTAGCTGATTTGATACATTCCCTAACTTCTTCTATGTTTCGTACGTCTGTAAATAGCACGCTTTCGTAACCAGATCCTATTCCCCTTTGAGCAAGGAAAGGCATAAGGCTTTGATCTATCTTAATCATGCTTCCAAGATTGTAGAGTTCGGATGTTCGGCACATGTTGTCAAGGTCGTGTAAGTCTGATGGCCCATACTCGGCCACGAATTCAACATAGTCATATATGCCTGCATGCCCGATGGCTTCTATTTCTGCGGGCCACACACTGTGTATATGGGTACTAAGGGTGGGTTCCTGCGACTTTAATTTTTGTCTGATTAAGTTAGGCCTAAGCATTGCATCCTCCGCGATTTTTATTTTTCTATGGTATCGGTAGGTTATCAGAAAGATTACCTACAATTCATCTGTTTCAAATTAAGACTGTAAACACACCATTTTTAACCTAGTCACGGGA